>DATNKA010000553.1:0-6663 GCA_035603655.1 Candidatus Acidiferrales bacterium
CCTCGCCTCACCTGGATTCTCGCTGCAATCGTTGCTCTGGCCGTGCTCGCCGCCGGCATCCGGCTCCTCAATCGTCCAGCGCCGCTTCCGGGCCGCTTTTCTCAGGTCTCATTTCGGCCGGCTTATATTCGTACGGCACGATTCGCTCCAGGACGCACCGTGGTCTACGCCGCTTCCTTCAACGGCGAGCCGATGACTCTTCTCTCCACGCGTACCGACACCTTCGAAACTCAGCCTTTGAATCTGGCTGCGGACCTTCTCAGCATTTCCAAGTCAAGCGATCTGGCTCTCTCGCTGGGCCGTGTCTTTGACCCGATGTGGACTCCCACAGGACGTCTCGCCAAGGCTCCGCTCGGCGGCGGTGCTACTCGTGAACTACTCGACGATGTCATCGACGCCGACTGGAACAAAGATGGGTCCGAGTTGGCGGTCGCCCGCCGCGTCGGCAATCGGTTTCGCCTGGAATATCCCGCAGGGAAGGTTCTCTACGAAACCACTGGATACATCAGTGATGTCCGCTTCTCCCACGCCGGTGATCAAATCGCATTCCTCGACCACGGAATCTCCGGCGACGATCGTGGAACGGTCTCTGTCGTCGATCTGCAGGGACATCGTCGCGTGCTGACAAAGGATTACGAAAGCGAACAAGGCCTCTGCTGGTCGGCCGACGGAAAGGAACTCTGGTTCACCGCCAGTGATGCCGCCGAACTCAACTCTCTGAGGGCCGTCGATCTCGGTGGCCAGACCCGCATCGTCGCGGCTGCGCCCGCCCGCTTGCACCTTCAGGACATCGCCGAAGACGGGCAAGTCCTGATCACCTCCGAATCCGTGAACTACCGGGTCGGTGTGGGAGACAGCAAGTCCGGCCGCCTCCGGGATCTCTCTGCCTTCGAATACACGGTGCTAAGCAGTATTTCTAACGATGGCAGCATGATCCTGGTGAATAGTTTTGATATCGCCGGCGACACGAACTACCGCCTCTACGTGCAGGGCACTAACGGTTCTCCTCCGGTTTTGGTCGGCCACGGCGCCGGAGGCAATTTCTCACCCGATGGCAAGTGGGTCACCGCGGTTGACCCGGGACACCCTGAAAATCTGTCCGTCATTCCCACAGGCGTTGGAGAGGCCCGTACTGTGCATTCTCCCGAGGGAACTCATTACATCGGCGTTTCCTTGTTGCCAGATAACAAGCACGTTCTCATTACCACAGCAGGTTCTGAACAGACTCCGCAGAGCGCGGTGCAGGATATTGAGACGGGTTCGGTGCGTCCCTTCGGTCCTAAGGGTCGCTATACTGCTGGCTTCGTCATGACTCTCTTTCCCGGACCGTCTCCCGACGGAAGGTCCTGCATCCAGACCGACGGGCAAGGCCATTACTGGCTGCAATTGCTCGAGGGCGGCTCGGGCCGCGAACTTTCTGGCATCGCGCCGGGCGATAAAATCATTAACTGGCACGGCGATTCCGATAACGTATTTCTCGCGCACCCCGACGGCATCAACGTGCAGATTTACAATCTCAACCTCACTACCGGAAAGCGCCAACTCTGGACCACTTTTTCTCCGCAGGACAAAACCGCACTCGCTGGACACAGTCTCGTATACATCACTCCAGATGGCGCTCACTTCGGCTACCAGGCGCAAAGAATTTATTCGACCCTCTTCCTCGCCAAAGGTCTTCGCTGATCACTGCCGGCCACCCTATGCGGCCCCGACGGCGCATACCGGGCCTCCGACGTAAGCATCCACGCTCCTCAGGGCCACACTTTGGCCGGCACGTTGACGACGCCTTTGCACGGCAAACTGGTTCCCGCGTCCGTGCTGATTACGGGCCTCGGTCCGGCTGAACGCAATGGCGGTTCGCCACCGTGGATGCCACTCCACGATCTGGCTGACGCCCTTACGCGCGCCGGCATCGCCGTACTGCGGGTTGACGATCGTGGAATCGGAAAATCCACCGGAGATCATGCGCCATCGACGACCTACGATGAAGCCGACGATGTGCAGACCGAAGTGGCATGGCTCCGTGCACAGCCGGGAATCGATCCGAAACGCGTCGCGCTCGTCGGTTACAGTGAAGGAAGCCTGATTGATCTGATGGTCGCATCGAAGGGCCCGTCGATTGCCGCGATCGTATCCCAGGACGGTACCGGCGTGCCGGGCGCGCAACTTGCGCGCGAGCAGACCGAGCAGCGGCCGTGCTGCATGATCCGTCCATTCCCGCCGCTGACCGGGAGAAAGAGGTCGAAAAGGAACTTGCCGAGCCGTTGACTCCGCGGGAGCGCGTCTTTCTAACCGTCTTTCTAACCATTGACCCGCTGATGTACGCCGGCCGTGTGCACTGCCCAGCTCTAATTCTTCACGGCGGCTCGGACATCACTGTTCCCGTTCGCTCGGCGGAGAATATCGCGAATGCCATTCGCCGCAATGGCAACTCCGACGTAACGGTGCGGATCATGGCCGGTATCAGCCATTCGTTGCGGCCCGACCCTGTCGGTACGAATAGCGGTTGGGTTTATCTGCCTGCTTTCGCAATTTCGCCACAACTGCTGGACGTGATAACCAACTGGGCCGCGACGCACTTGCTGAGTAGCAGCAGAAAAGAGATGCAGCACTGAGCGCTTAATCGCAAACGCATTCAGCGAACCTTGTCCCCAAGAATCTCCTGGGTTCGGCGTTCCGGATGGATAAGGGGCAAGGGGAAGTAATCCCAAGGTAGGTGGGCCGATCGCTCGAGAGTCGGCTGCTCTTGTACTGCGGTCCTACCCCAGTGCGAATTCGCTAGATTGGTTCGTTGCGTGTGAGCGTCTGAAGGACGAAATTGGTATCGTCCACAGGTGCGGGTAGTGGGATTGGACGGGCTTGCGCGATTGCCCGTGCGAGCGAGGCGCGCGGGCAGCGCTAGTCGGCAGGCGAAGGGATCGGGTGGAGAGGAATTGAACGGGCAAGCCATCGAATTGTTGTATCCTTACGGTTGCTGTCTGTCACGATGCACGGCTGGACTGCCGCAAATAGTTGTTTACTCTCGTCTTGCTCATGCACAAGAGGAGTTGAAAGCATGTCCCTTCAGAGCAAATACTCAAAAGAAGTGCGGAAAGAGCTTAGTCTTTTCCCGATTTGGATTCCAGGAGCGAAGGTTGAACCGGGCGATATTGGAACCATCAATAAGGGGATATTCGAAAGGCAGACATCGCTTGCACAAATGTACCCAGACCTGAAATTCAAAGTGACCCAATCCAGTCTTTCTACCCCATTCCGTTTTGTGTCCAAAGATTCTCACGCGGCAACAATCAGTGGCTCCGCTCAAATGCCAACCGGATCTTTGCCGGCAGGTGTGGATGCCAGCGTCGAAGTTCGGTTCGGTTCTAAAGGTGGCGTAGTCTTCTCCGCGAATGGCATCACGCAATATTCGATTGACAACCTCCACGAGGTACGTTCGTTCCTCGAGGAGCAACGGTCAACTTGGCCTCACGGCTATGTCTTAGCAGGCACGATTCACCGAGCGCAGAAATTCACAGTTCTTGTCAGCGATGAGGCGGGAGTGACCGCGACCCTCAGTGGAGACGCGGAAGCGTTAAAACAATTCGACCTCGCCCATGCCAGTGTGTCGGTGAAATCTATGTCCAGCAATGGATACCAGACCCAAGGTCTGGGCGCCGTCACGCTCCGAACATACGCATTCAACCTGTTTGGATACGGCTCGAAATTATTGTCGGACGACGAGAAACCGCCATCCTCCGATGACTTCGTCGAGGTATCCGCGCGGGATCCCAACTTCGATTAGTTAAATGGTAGGCCGTGAACGCTCTCCCCGAATGCAGGCTCGAATCGCTGAATAGTTGTAGGCAAGTAATTGACGCTTACGACGCTGCCCAGGATCGATTGGCCTTCAGTTCGGCAGGGCGTTTCTGGAATTCCATCCGGCACATCCATAAACTCGGTAAAACAGGTGCCGGTCGAAAGGTCGCCATTATCGATTCCGCATGCGATCTGACGCATCCTCGTTTGAAAAGAGTCATTGATCGGGTCGCTAAATTTGTGCCGCCCCCCGGAGGACAGAATCTGGAGCATGGCACAGCTGTTGCTCTGTTGATATCTGAAATCTGTCCGGAAAGCCGCCTCGACATCTATGAAGTTGTGATGGAAGAAGGGAGAGTGGACATTCACGCTGTTCGGGATGCGCTGGCCGCTGTGGCGGAATCCGACGCACACGTCGTCAATCTCAGCCTGGGCATTGAACGCCTCCAAAACGGTGAATTCCATCCCGCCACGCAACCTGAAGAGTTCGAAAAAGCAGCTTTGAACCCCAAAACGTGGCTGGCATCGAAATATCCCGATGATCCTTCATGTGAGCTTTGCCCCGCCGCAGCCGCAGTTGCTGTTAAAGGGAAATTGGTCTTTGCAGCGGCTGGGAATGCCGCGGATTTTGTGTATTGCCCCGCAAGATCGCCCAGTGTAGTCGGCGTAGGTTTTCAGGAAGTCAGCGTTCGTCAGGTTGAGACGCCAGACGGTATTGGCATGGACTCGGGCATCGAGCGGATGCCTTCTCGCCAGTCGGAGTGGCTTGATTTAACCGTCGATGAAATCGATGGCGTATTGGGCACAAGTTTCGCTTCGCCGCTGCGGTCCGGAGCTGCGGCGCTATTGGAGTTGACTCCGAACTCGCAAGCAGAATGCATGACATGCACGAGACTGTCGCTTGTGCCGATGCTCGATCACCTATCAACCCACGGTCACGGAGCGTCCTTGCCGAGAAAATTTTTTGAGGCCATTGCTGATAACTACAATAAAGCCCTCAAAGTCCTTCCCCATGTTCATTGCGCGGTGGGTGGTGTTCTGCGCCCAGATCTAGCTCCTACTGACCCGTCCGGCTGTTTCCTTTGCGGGCATATGTTCGGTGATTTATATCTGAACGCTGGCCTCTTCTGTTTGGAGCAGCTCAATTTTCAGGCGGCAGAGAGCTTGCTCATCGCCGCGGGGAAGCTCATGCCCTATAGTGCTGAGGCAGCGGCAAACCTGGGCGCTACTTTCAGGCTCCAAGGCAAACTCGACGATGCGCTCAGCCTGTACGATGAGGCCTTGCGGTTGAGGCCTGCGTTCCCGAACTACTCGAGGGCAAGAGATTTCATTCTGGATGAAATGGCCAAGAGGCAGCCGCCGGCATGGGATTCTCGGCAGTGTGTTCTAGGAGTGAGGCCGGATCCTAACTTCTCCGGATTTCTTTCCGCTGTTGCGTCCACGAAAGCAAACTCCCAGAAACAGCTCTCCCAAACCAAACGCGAATGGAAGCTCCGGTGGCAAGGAGATTGTTTTCTTGCGTGCAATTCAACGACAGTTGAGAACAAGTCTGATTCAATCGAAGGATCGACCCAAATCTCGGAAACGCTTTGCGTAAGCTTCGATGGAAAGGCACTGACGGCAAGCAGTAGGCCACAAACAATGGATGGGTTGTTTGAGGTGGCAGACTTCATGGCGGCTGTTGCAGGGAGTTTGATGTGGAGGATGGTACGGGTAAAGGGAGGCGAGGAATTTCGACGACTGTTTCAGATGTGCCAACTGCGCAGATCGCTCGACAACAAGCCGTAATTTCAGATCATTTCGGCGGGGGAGGAGCCTACAACGCCCTTGCCGCATTTTTCCCTGCGTCAAAGCGACTGCTGCTGGTCAGCACGAATTGGGACGCTGTAATGTCGAATGATCTCGACCTGAGTGCACTCACTGGCATCCCGTCGTCGTCCACCGTCTATCGAACGACAATCAATCAATAAGGATGCCACCCTCCAGGAAGGAAGCATTAAACTTTCCGCCAAGAGCCACCTCATCGACCGGCTCCCGATACGTTCCATTGCAACCTACGTAATCGATGCTGTCTCCTCATTGTCCATTCCTGCTTCCGTAGATCGTTTCGGAAGGAACGAAGTTGTGCCTGAACATCAATCAAAACTCCACGCGGAGCCGAAGAGGCCATCCTTCCCTATCCGTGTTGGCAACAAGCCGCGCACACCGCACAGGGATAAGGGTGGTTGGCCATGAGACAATCGTTTGTTTGCATAGTAGGGTTTCGACTGTCAGGTAGGACCGAACCACAATCAACTCCAGTTCAAGGGACGGCCCCCCATGTTTCTCTCGCGCCTTCTCACCGCCGCCGCGCTGCTCTGCAGCGTTGTCTTGCTTCCCGCTCAGTCTCCCGTACCTGCCTCACCGGCCATGCGTGCACGCGTCGACGAGTTGATTGCCAAAATGTCCGTGGACGATAAGCTGAAACTCATCGGCGGCGTGGACGGATTTTATACCCAGGCAATCCCTTCCATCGCTCTGAAGCGGTTGAAGATGTCGGATGGACCCGTCGGTGTGCGTACCTTCGGGCTCGCGCCTGCCTACACTGCGGGAGTCGCGTTGGCTGCGACCTGGGACCCAGCATTGGCCGAACGCATCGGCGCCTCCCTTGGTGACGATGCCCGTGCACGTGGCGTTAACTTTCTGCTGGGCCCAGGCGTGAACATCTATCGCTCTCCATTGAACGGCCGCAATATGGAGTACTTCGGCGAAGATCCCTTCCTTGCCTCGCGCATTGCTGTGGGATACATCGAAGGTCTTCAAAGTAAGGGAGTCTCTGCAACCGTAAAACATTTCGCCGCCAACAATTCTGAGTACGACCGTCACCGC
>DATNKA010000554.1:0-2882 GCA_035603655.1 Candidatus Acidiferrales bacterium
TAAGGAACTGGCCACGGGCACCGCCGAAACCTCGGGCATCCCGCCTATCTCTAGCGGTCGATTCGTCGCGGTGCTGCCGCTGCAGATTCTCGGCGATCAATCTCAACTCGGTTTCTTGGCGCAAGGCATTGAGGAAGCCCTCTCCGCGAAACTGTTCCAGCTGAAAGGCGTGCGGGTGACCTCCGCGGATGCCGCTGCAAAAGTGGATCAAAAGCAGCCGCTGCAAAAAATAGCTCGCAGCCTTGGCGCGAACCTTCTGCTCCAAGGAATGATTCAGGGTAACGGGGACAAGATTCGAATCATATTAAATTTGGAAAACGTCGCCGAGGGCAAGCGGGTTTGGAGCAAGCAATTTGACGGTATTCCCGCTGATCTCTTTTCGCTCGAAGATTCCATCTACTCCGATGTGGTGACGGCGCTCGATGTGAATCCGACCAACGAAGAAAATGCGAATGCCGCCGCGCGCCCGACTCAAAACGTCGCCGCATACGATCTGTATCTGCGCGGGCGAAATTCTCTGCGCGGACATGACAGCAAAAACATTCAGACCGCCTTGGATTATTTTGATCAGGCCCTGAAGCAGGATCCTAAATTTGCGCTGGCCTACGCCGGGATCGCCGACGCCAGCCTGCGCATGTATGGCTCAACCAAGGAAGGATTCTGGACCCAAAAAGCTCTCGGCGCTGCCCAGCAAGCAGACCAATTGAATGGCAACCTCACCGAGGTCCACTCCACACTGGGGAGCGTCTACGACACTACCGGAAAATACTCCGAAGCCATCGCCGAACTGAAGCGTGCTATCACCTTGGCGCCCAATTCTGACGAGGCCTACCGTAGGCTGGGCGGCGTGTATTTGGACAGCGGCAATGTATCGCAGGCCATTGAAAACTTTCAGAAAGCGATTCAGCTCAATCCGTATTTCTGGGTGAACCAGAACGAGCTTGGCAATGCCTACTTGCATCAGCAGGACTACGCCAAAGCTCTGGAAGCGTTCAAGCAGGTCACCGTGCTGGAGCCCGATATTGGTACCGGCTACGACAATATGGGAAACGCGTATCTATCGCAGGGGAAGTACAAGGAATGTATTCCTTACTTCCAGAAGGCCTTGCAGGTTGAGCCCTATTCGGCCACCTACTCGAATTTGGGAACTGCCTACTTCTTCTTGAAACAGTATGCGGATGCTTCGGCGATGTTTGAAAAGGCCCGGGATCTTACGCCCAATGACACCCAAATTGTGGTCAATCTGGCCGATGCTTATCGCTGGTCTCAGCAACAGGACAAGGCCACGGCTACGTACCAGCAAGCCATCTCGCTCGGCTTCAAGGAATTGGCGACCAACCCGCAAGACGCGGAAGTTATGGCCCAAATCGCACTCTCGTATGCCAAGACCGGGGATATCAAACAGGCGACCGATTTCATCCATCGCGCCAAGGCGATCGACAAGGAAAACGTAGATTACATTTACGACGAAGCAATGATCAATTCTATCGGCAACCGGAACTCGGAAGCGTTCAAATCGTTGGAGGAAGCGTTCCAGAAGAACTACCCCGCCGACTATGCTGCCGGCGACCCCGAACTAGGAAATATCCAGAAGGATCCGCGCTTTAACAGTCTGATTCAGAAGTACTCGAAGAAGAAATAGCAGGTGCTCCGAAGCAAGTGAGTTTCAACAGCTCCGCGCAGTAGGGTGGGAACTTCGTTGCATACCTAAGATCGTGTCGCATCCACTTAAGATACGGATGTGCTTGGGCTGCACCACGAAGTTATTGGCGGTCGGAATAGACTCTAAATACCTAGGTCCAAAGAGACTAAGACCAAAAACAAAAATGGCGTCTCGGTGTTACCGAGACGCCATTGAATCAGCGGAGGTGTTTACAGTCGAAAAAAATTAAGCAGGAAAGCTGGAGGCGAACCGCTTCCGGCCAAAAGCAAACAATCCCACCAAACCAAACCCCAGCAAGAGGATCGTGCTGGGCTCCGGTGTGGTCACCAGCGCGGTGATTGCGCCGGTTCCGACCGGGAAGATACCCTGAATGGTGATTTCATCTCCTGGGGCGAGAAAGCCAGGACACTGGCCGCCGGCGGGGTTTTCATCGCCGTTTGCCATGCAGGTCCCAGGACCGCCCGTAAAGAGGTCGGTCACCGTGAAGCCAGCCGGGCTGGTTGGGTCTATGTTAAAGATCGAAAAGCAGCTCACGAAGATATCGGTGAAGCACGTGTACTGGCCATTCGTCATGCCGGGGAACGTGACTGACAGCGAAAAAATGTCGCCGTTGCCGCCGATGTTAAATGTTGTCGTGCCGTTCAGATTGAACGAGATATCACCACCCGCCACCAAGCAATCCGGATCGCCCGCGTTGCAAATCGGATCCGTCGGTACGCGGTTCACCTTCACCGTTGGGTCGGTACCACTATCGGCGTGAGCCACTGCAGCCGTCATGCCCAACGCGAGCCCGAGTAGGGCTGTTGTACAGAGAATTCGGGAAAACTTCATTCGCGCACCTCCGCGCATTTGTAACTGATTGCGATAGTGCACGTTGCCCACCATTCGCACGATTTCTGTATCCATTTTAAGCCTTTTCGTTTCAACGTTTAGAGATCCTACTCTAAACAGTGTATTTTCTCAATATGCAACACTTTGCACAAGTCGGGACTTCTGATGCCTAAGTCGGCTCCTCGTATAGTGGCGGCAAATCCAAGCGCTCGTATAAAATACGCCCGTTTGAGGTGCCCTATTCCGGACGAAAGTCCATCCTGAATCGCGGCGCAATATAACCCAAACTGGCGAACAATGCACGAAAATAAGCTCGGCAAAGCGTGACGAGCAACCGAAGGTATGCTCGAAAGCTTGGATGAATTGCGAGCGGACACAGGGTCGCGCA
>DATNKA010000555.1:0-4213 GCA_035603655.1 Candidatus Acidiferrales bacterium
GCACAACCCCGATCGCCGATCGGAGTTTGCTTCCGCGTTTGAGCATTGCGACATGGTTGCGGCAACGCTCAGCGGCATCACTGATCCCAAGAAGGTTAAGCGCAGCATCTGCGCCATGGGACATAAGTGGTTGTGGAATGCGCAACTGGGCGGGCTTCCCCCAGAGAGTTTTCTGGTCACGATCGATCCTCGATTGCAAGGGGTCCGCGACAAACTGGATGGCGAGTACGCCACCTCCGATCAGATTGCAGGCCGACTCTCTCCATTCTGGGCGGAAAAACTGGGCCTCAAGGCCGGCATTCCGATTCCTGTCGGAGCGTTCGATGCGCATTGGGACGCGATGGGAGCTGGCTGTCGAACTGATGACATGGTGAATGTAATCGGCACCTCGACTTGCATCATCGGAATCACTCCGTCGGTGAACCTGGTACCGGGAGTCTGCGGTGTTGTGCAAGGCAGTGTGCACCCCTTACGCACTGGGATCGAGGCGGGACTCTCCGCCGTGGGAGACATATTTAATGCCATCGCTTCGCGAGCCGGAACTGATGTAAAAACGTTGAGCGCCGGTCTGGAGAACTATCGAGCGGGACAGACGGGCTTGCTCCGCATGACCTGGGACAACGGCGACCGTACCGTGCTGGTGAACCCTAACCTGCGTGGTGTCACGCTGGGATGGAACCTGCAGAGCACGGCTCAGGACGAACTTTTTGCGGCCATCGAAGGGACAGCATTGCATACGCGCGTAATTCTGGACCGCATGGCCGGGCATGGCGTACACATTAAGCGCGTGATCAATGCAGGCGGCATTCCTCAGAAAAACGATGCTCTGAACCAGGTCTATGCCAACGTGCTGGGACGCCCAGTGCTGGTTCCGAGCAAGAGTGTGGTGAGTCTCGGATCCGCAATCTTCGCGTTTATGGCTGCGGGCACATTCAAAACCATCGAGGAAGCGCAGGACAAGATTTGCCCGTCCCACCGAGCGTTCCTGCCGGATGACTCGGCACAGCGCATTTATGACGAGCTATATCCTTTATATAGCAGGTTATATTTCGCGCTGGGCCAGCGCGGCAGTGATGGCCTGGGAGATATTTTACCGAGCTTAATGGCGGTGGCTGCGTCTTCAACCGACCGAAGCTCGCAGTAACGACAGGGACTAGCGAGAAGCAAGGAGCAGCGAATGACCATCGGCTGTGAGAGAATCCTGCGAACCATCGCACTCAGCGGGTTTTGGCTGGCACTGTTTTCCATGAACGCGGAGGCTAAGACAAAGGTGACAAGCGAGCCTTTCGGAAAGACGCCGGATGGAACTCCGGTGGAGATTTTCACGCTGAACGACGGCGCCTACGAAGCTCGAATCGGAACCTACGGCGGGATTGTAGTGTCCCTGAAAGTTCCCGACCGCAACGGCAAGCCGGCCGACGTGGTGCTTGGTTTCGACAACCTCGATGGATACGTGTCCAACTTCAACGGCGCGTCCGACGCGTTCTTCGGGGCGCTCATTGGCCGCTATGCGAATCGCATCGCGCACGGCAGCTTCAGTCTCGATGGCAAGAAGTACTCCCTGCCGCTGAACAATGGCGAGAACTCTCTTCATGGTGGGCCACACGGCTTCAACAACGTAGTCTGGAAGGCAAAACCGATCGCCAACGGGGTGGAATTAACTTACCTCAGCAAGGACGGCGAAGCCGGATACCCCGGCAACTTGTCGGCCACGGTTCGCTACACGCTGGTCAAGGGCGATTTGCGAATTGAGTATTCCGCCACGACCGACAAAGACACCGTGGTGAACCTGACGAATCATTCTTACTTCAATCTCGCCGGACAGGGCGACATCCTGAACCATCAACTAACTCTCCACGCCTCCCGCTTCACCCCCGTGGATGCTGGTCTGATTCCAACCGGCGAGTTGAAGCCCGTGGAATCGTCCCCCTTCGATTTTCGTAAACCCACCGCGGTTGGAGCGCGCATCCATGCGGACGACGAACAACTTCATCTGGGTCGCGGCTATGACCACAACTGGGTGCTCGATGCTGGCAGCGGCGGCGGCAAATTGGCTGAAGCCGCTGAGGTCTACGAGCCGAGCAGCGGCCGTGTACTGAAAGTTCTGACCGATCAGCCGGGAATTCAGTTCTACAGCGGGAATTTCCTCGACGGCTCAATCAAGGGCAAGGGCGGAAAGCCAGACGAATTGCATGCAGCATTGTGCCTGGAAACTCAGCACTTTCCCGACTCCCCGAATCATCCGGATTTCCCCACCACCGAACTGAAGCCCGGCGAGCGCTATCACACCGTTACCGTCTACAGCTTCTCCTCACGGTGAGCCAATGCCGGAATGTACGCCTGACGGGATCTCTGTGCGAGACAAGTGCGGTTTGCCAGCGCGATCACGCATGGGAATGCGCCATCGGCTTCGCAACCGTTGGCCGATGATTCTCTTCTCTTCGGTTCTGTTTTTCTTAACAATTCAATTGTCCTGGCCCCAACTATCTCCGGGGGTGAGCATCCAGGTGAAGTTCGATCAGTCCGATGGGCCGATCTCGCCCGTCTGGAACTATTTCGGCTACGATGAGCCCAATTACACCTACGCTCCAAACGGCAGGAAACTGCTCCGCGAACTGGCTGCACTAGACGCGGCTCCGGCGTACGTGCGGGTTCATAATCTGTTCACCACGGGCGACGGGTCTGGCTCCCTGAAGTGGGGATCGACCAACGTTTACTCGGAAGACGCATCCGGGCGTCCTATTTATAGTTGGGCGATTCTGGACCAGATTTTCGACACCTTTCGCGCAGCCGGGGTCAAACCTCTGGTCGAAATCGGCTTCATGCCCAAGGCGCTTTCAACCCACCCCGAACCTTATCGTCACGAGTTTCCGAGTGTTCCGGTCAGTGACATTTACACGGGATGGGCATATCCACCGAAGGACTATCAGAAGTGGTCCGAACTGGTTTTTCAATTCGTTCACCATCTCCGCGAACGTTACGGCGACGCCGAAGTGAACACGTGGCTATGGGAAGTATGGAACGAACCTGACATCGGCTACTGGAAGGGAACCCCAGAAGAGTATTTCAAGCTGTATGACTTTAGTGTTGACGCGGTTCTTCGAGCGTTGCCCGGGGCGCGGATCGGAGGGCCTGACACCACGGGTCCCGGGAATTCAAGAGCGGCAGCATTTCTCCGGGCATTCCTTGAGCATTGCGCGCACCAGAAAAACTATGCGGACGGCCGGGTTGGATCGCATCTCGACTTCATCAGCATTCATCCCAAGGGATCTCCAAAGTGGCAAGGCGATCACGTGCAAATGGGAATTAGCCGCCAACTCGCCGCAATTGAGCAGGGATTCAAAATCGTCGCATCTTTTCCGGAGTGGCGGCAGACGCCCATCATCCTGGGGGAGAGCGACCCGGAGGGTTGCGCGGCCTGTTCCGCCAAGGACAATCCGCAGAATTCATATCGTAACGGGGGGCTTTACGGCGCATACACGGTGGAGGTTCTGAGTCAGGTTCTGGAATTAGCCCGCCAAGAGCACATCAGTTTTCTGGGAGCGGTCACCTGGGCCTTTGAATTCGAGGACCAGCCTTACTTCGCCGGCTTTCGGGAGTTAGCCACCAACGGCGTGGACAAGCCGGTCCTAAACGCTTTTCGCATGTTAGGGCTCCTGGGCAATGAACGCGTGAAAGCAACCAGTTCAAACGGATTGGCAACTGAGGACGTAGTGCGCAGCGGCGTGCGGACACAGGCTGACATCAACGCAATCGCGACGCGCAAGGACCGTGAGATCGAAATTCTAGTCTGGAACTACCATGACGACGATATTCCCTTCCCGCCTGCGCCAATCGATCTGGTAATCACCGGCTTACCGGCCACCGCGAGACGCGGTCTGCTGGAACATTTCCGCATGGACGCGGGCTATAGCAACGCGTTCACGACCTGGAAGGACATGGGCTCGCCCCAATCGCTCTCTGCCGGCGAGTACGAACGCCTGCAGCTTGCCGGCCAACTGCAACTGCTGAACTCGCCTGCGTGGATACCAATCCAACACGGTGCCGTCCAACAACAGTTCTTATTGCCTCGGCAAGGCATTTCCCTAGTGCGCCTCGCGTGGTAAGTCTTCGATTCGCAACTAGGTTTCAAGGACCAGATTCCAAACTTGCATCGACGTCGCCTGCCGGTTCGCCCACGCGTAATAAGGGATGAACGTGAGTGGAATCCTTC
>DATNKA010000556.1:0-4508 GCA_035603655.1 Candidatus Acidiferrales bacterium
GACGCTCCTAAAAATTTCGGGAAAGCGACGCGCGCATTCGGCAAATTTCCAACCGCTCTATAGATGCCCGGAGATTTACAGCGGTTTGCCTTGCTATGTTATTGAATTCGGTTGTAAGTATTTGCGAGGCTGCGCCTAAGAAATAAGCAGCTGTGGTCTACCGGTTTCACCTGATTGGATTCTTCGAAAAGAAATTGTAGCGGGCGCCTTACAGACGGTTTCTCGCCTTTGCATCTCCAGCTCCCATCAGGGCGAGTGACGCTCCGAGCAAAGCCATGTTCTTTGTAAAGTTAATCATTTCACTTTGCCGCTTTTCCGGATCCTGAACCCGCCAAAAATCGTGCATGACAGGAGATGCCCCGACTAGAAAGCCAGCCACGGCAGCGGCCCCCAGCACTGGTTTTATTCCCAAGACGAGACTAGCGCCGCCCAGCGTAAGAGCGACCCCCGAGGCCGTGACCGCTGCCTCCGGCATGGGGACATTTTTCGCGTCCACGTATTGCGCCAGGGCTTTGCGCTAGATGAGATGGTTGATTCCGTTATAGAGGAAAAAACCACCGAAGACGAAGCGTCCGAAGTAGTAGGGGAGTTTCATCAATTTGTTCCTTCGCGAAAAGATTGTGCCGCGACGTTATGATTCCCGCTTGCTGGACTGCGTTGCCTCTTTGACGGCGTATGCCTACAAAGCCGAGGGAATGACAAACGAGTCCGGGTGCGCGAACTGGAGGGATACTCGAAACGATTTGTTGCCGGCGGGAAATTACGGGTTTTCAGACTGCCATCGAGTCTTCTGCTCAACGATGATCTGATAACAATCACAAGCAGCCGCTTCCAGCTTGGATTTGTTCAGAATGGTTACGTTGCCTCGCGTGTAGGAAATCATCCCAGCCTTTTGCAGGATGCTGGCGGCGACGCTGACGGTGGATCGACGGGTTCCGAGCATTTGGGCGAGGAACTCCTGGGTCAGGGGAAGAGTCGTGCTGCCAATCCGCTCGTGGCTCATCAACAGCCATCGTGCCAGTCGTTCATCCACATCATGCAGGCGATTGCAAGCGGCGAGCTGAGTCGACTGAATACCGAGAATCATTGAATAGCGTTGCAGTTGCCGCGCCAGCGCGGGGCATTGCGGCAGAAGGCTTTGCAAAATTCCGACATCCATCCGATACGCCGTTCCATCCCCTTGGGTGATGATTCGCAAGGCGCTGGTTTTAAAACCAAAAATTACTGGCAGGCCGACAAAGCCTTCTTTCCCGATCAAACCAACTTCCACACTCTCTCCATCTGGCTGAACCGTAAGCACAGAACACATTCCATCGTTCAGGAAATATCCCGACTTGATGACCTCAGCCGTCTCGTGCAGAACCTGATGAAGTCTAAGACGAACAAACTCCAGCGAGGAAAAGACTCGGGCGCTTTCCGTCCGCGGAAGACCGCGCAGAATGGTGTTGCCGATGGCGCGCCGATCACCATTGGAATCGTCGAATTTGTTCAGAACGACCCGGGAGAGCTGGGCCATGAGAGGTTCCTTTCATATCACACAGCGATAACGCCGTCCGATTTCGCAGGAACCGTAAGCCGCACAGCTTTAACGGAAAGGGTGCTAGAAGAGACAGTTTCAGCCTACGCCTTCCCGAAGCCGCTTGTATGTTCCTTATCGCACATATTGGCGGCCAGTATCGTACAGACACAGGGGCTATCCCGCCGTAGTATCACTGGTCCGACGCTCACTTCTTATCGGTACAAGGAACACCGGCCTGACCAGGGCCGGTTTCATTTGCCAGCCAACACGACGTTTGCGTGCGAATCGGACAACCAGTTGCCTTCGTAGGAGCCCAAGATGGCCAAGAACCCGAGCGAGTTGCACCTGAAGTCCGGGCGCAGGGAGCTCGACGGAAACGTACTGGAGAATGAGCTCTTGCTCGACTTGCCCGACAAAGAGTGCCAGGCGATCTATCCCCAATTGGTTTTCATGCCCTTGAGAACCCATGATGTTCTCAACGAAGCCGCGGCGCCGATTCAATATGCCTATTTCCTCAATAGCGGTCTAGCTTCCGTTCTGAATGTTATGGAGGACGGGAAAAGCGTAGAGGTTGGTCTGACTGGCAAGGAAGGTTTTGTGGGACTGCCGTTACTGGTAGGCTTCAAAACCAGCCCCTCGCGCGTCATCATACAGATCGCAGGATCGGGTTACCGGATTAGTGCGAGTACGCTAATTAGCGTTTTGACGAAATGTCGCACCCTGGAAAAACGACTATACCGATTTTCGCAGGTGCTGGCTGCGCAGGCCTCTCAGATCGCGGCCTGTAACCGGTTGCATGAAGTCGATGAAAGGCTGGCGCGCTGGCTGCTCATGAGCCGGGACAGAATCGATTCCAATCTCGTTCCATTAACCCAGGAGTTTCTTGCACACATGCTGGGAACGCGGCGTTCCAGTGTCACGGTGGCTGCTTCCATCCTGCAAAAGGCGCGTCTGATCAACTACACCCGCGGCCAGGTAAACATCGTAGATCCGAAAGGACTGGAGAAGGCGGCGTGCGAGTGTTACGGCGCGCTGGTCCAGCAGTCCTCCAGATGGAACGGCGAGTCCTCCTGATTCAGGTTTGGGCGACCGAACCGAGCCTATGAAACTAAGTGTGGAGGCGCCGCAGAGCAGCGCCTCCATTCCTGGCACAGGCAGCTTGACCGCGACCTGCGCGAGTTGGCTAGATACTACCGCGGCGCGTGAGGTGCGCGACCAACGAAAGCACAAAGAGAACTATGAACACGAAGAATATCAGTTTCGCAATACCTGCGGCCGCGATGGCTACGCCGGTAAAGCCCAAGACCCCCGCGATCAATGCAATGACCAAGAATACTAATGTCCAGTAAAGCATTGCGATCCTCCTCTGGGTGATGCGTTTCTAGAACGACCATATTCCTCAACTGAGCTGAACACGAATCCTACTTTCTCTGTATTTGGAGAGCTTCGTCCCTGTAAGCATTCGCATCATTTTGCGTACAGGAGGGAGCAAGTGTCAGTTCTTAAGAACCGGCACTTGCTCGATTGGGGGCGTCTGTCGAGTAGAACCGCAGCTTATCGGACATTAACGCCCGCTGCCTATACGGTGAAGTTTGTATTTCAGGCAGAACATAATTACTCGCCATCGTGACGTCACCTCCTACTCCATCTGCAACATGACCCAATCCTGCTCTCGGTTCTTTACAGGAAACCATGTATGGACGGCTGATGAGTTCGGCTGTAAAAAAGCGGAGTGTTGGTGTTCACGCGCTTAATGCTGTTTTCATTACTCGCGAGATTTGCCGACAGTAGCTGCCGCTGGCCGCTTCGTCTTTCGAGGGTACAAATATGAAGCGAGAGACAAGCCTCTTTCTGACCCTGGGTTTACTCTCAGCGATTTCCCCTCCGATTTTCGCGCAGGATCTGCAAGGCCAGCCGGATCCTGTGCCTCCTCCCAGCCTTATCGGACCGCAACTTATTGCCTGGTCAGAATTAAAGAAGCCACAACCGATAATGCACCCCCAGCCTGCAAACGCCGACGTCGAACCCCCGCATCTGAAAGCCGAACCGCAGGTTCAGCAACCACAAGACCAGGCACCGCCCCCGGGGATTGAGGGAGAGAAGCAACAGAAGCAACAGAGGTAGGGAGCGAGCGCTGCTCTGCTCCCCCCTGAGTCCGGAACGCCGGCTTTGATTCACACTTTTTAGGATTAGAAAGCGAAAAGGAGAGAGCTGTGCATTGCTGCATCGCTCCCTCCCATCGCATTCGATAGCTTCGGGCCTTAGAGGCGGCCAGCGAGAAGCAGTACGAGTAACACCACCACCACCAGGCCCAGTCCGCCACTTGGGTAATATCCCCAAGACCTGCTATACGGCCACGTTGGAAGTGCTCCGAGCAGTAACAGAACTAGAACGACTAGCAAAATTGTTGACATTGCAGCCTCCAATGATCGATTTACTTGTTCCTTGAAAAAATCTAGCTAAGCGAGCCCGGTTTCACCGAAACCGAACCCAAGTGAGCAGCAGACTGTTCTATTTGTTTGCCGCCACAGTACTCGGCGACGGCTTGCGCAGTTCGCCATGTTCCTTGGCTGCGCTCGCATATTTCCTGACTGCTTGAAGGAAAGGCTGGCTAGCCTCTCGCGGACGGACCTTTCCAGCCAAGATGTCCGCGAATGGCACAAATTTCCCATCATAAAGAAGGCGGGTTTCATCTTTGTCCTGGGTGATGGCAGCACCGTTGAGATCGATCCCTGCGAAGACGCCGCGGGCTCGAGAGTAGGTCAACACTTCGGACTTCATCTTCCAGTCCGTATCGGCTGCGGCATCGCGTCCGACAGGGCCAGCGGCGGCAGAAGCGTCGGCGCCCAGTTTGAACTTGCTCGAGAGCAGGTGTTGCATTCCATCGTCATTCATTATGACCATCACCAGATCAACAGCCTGACCGCCAAGCTGCAATCCCCAGCTTCCTCCAGTGATCGTGATCGGCGCGGGGGCACTCCAGGCTCCA
>DATNKA010000557.1:0-3136 GCA_035603655.1 Candidatus Acidiferrales bacterium
GCGCCGGCTCGCGCGGATCGCGTTGACCCTCCTCTCCACTCCTGCTACCGTCATATGTTTGCCCTTCTGCGCACGCTTATTCGGCGTTCGGCAAACCTCTGGCTGTGCCGTTAGTCCCAGCTTGTAGATTCATCGCTACGGAGATCCATCATGCCTGCCATCAAATTTCGCGGTGTCGATTTCATCCAGTTTGATTCACTGCTCACGGAAGAAGAGCGCCTGGTACGCGATACCACTCGTCAGTTCATCGAGGACAACCTCGTACCTATCATCGAAGAGTGCAACCGTGCCGGGCGGTTTCCTCGCGAACTGGTCAAGCCCATGGCCGATCTCGGATTCTTCGGGGCCTCGCTCAAAGGCTACGGATGCGCCGGAATGGGCAACGTCGAATATGGCCTGATGACGCAGGAGCTCGAACGTGGCGACTCCGGTGTGCGCAGCTTCGTCAGCGTGCAATCGGGACTTTGTATGTATCCCATCTACGAATTTGGCAGCGAGGAGCAGAAACAGACCTGGCTGCCGCCAATGCAGAAGGGTGAAAAACTTGGCTGTTTCGGGCTCACTGAGCCGGGCTTCGGGTCGAATCCCGGTGGCATGCTAACGCGCGCTCGCAAGCTGGGGAACGAATACATTCTTAACGGCGAAAAGATGTGGATTACATCGGGCAGCATCGCGGATGTCGCCATCATCTGGGCGAAGGTTGAAAACGAAGACAATAACATTCGTGGCTTTCTGGTAGAAACTAACCGTCCCGGATTCAAGGCGGATGACGTTCACGGAAAGTGGTCCCTGCGTGCCTCCGTGACTTCGGGGCTGTCGCTGCAGGACGTTCACATTCCTCAGTCAAACCTGCTGCCGAAGAGCAGTGGATTAAAGTCACCCCTGCAGTGCTTGAATCAGGCGCGCTATGGCATCGCATGGGGTGCGATCGGGGCAGCCATGTCTTGCTACGACTGCGCGCTGCAATATGCAATTTTGCGCAAACAGTGGCGCGACCAGCCCATCGCTTCACATCAGCTTGTACAAGACAAGCTCACGTGGATGATCAGCGAGATCACGAAAGCCCAACTGCTGGTGCTGCAGGTCGGACGCCTGAAAGATGCGGGCAAGGTGGAACACCAGCACATTTCGATGGCGAAGCGAAACAATGTGTGGATGGCTCTCGAGTGCGCCCGCATGGCGCGCGACATCCTCGGCGCCAACGGCATCGCCGACGACTACCCCATCATGCGACACATGATGAATCTGGAGTCAGTGAAAACCTATGAAGGAACCCACGACGTGCACTCGCTGATCATCGGCCAGAGCGTGACTGGCATCGACGCGTTCTGATGGCGTGAATCAGAAGTTACGATGTAGGTTTTTCTCGCGGAGGCTCCACTGCGAGAAAATCATGCACGAAGCGCGGAGCGTAGTTCTCCAGCAATGAGCGGACGCGGTCCGGATCGTTCGACCGCAGCACCAATCCAGCGTGGTGATGCTTCTTGATTCGCAAGCACACTTCCGGATTGTTGTATGCGGAAGTGTCCGGATTTTCCTGCCGCGCGAGGGAAAGGACCACACCGGCGTATTCTTCGCGCACCGACGGGAGTTTGTACGTGCCGTCGTCGCCAGCTATCTCGATACGCGCCCACTCCCGCCACAAGTTAATGTCCGTGGCGGCCTCAACCATCTCGCTGATGTAAGCGCCTCCCACTCGCGCCGCGCACTCGAGAAAATAGAAATGCCCATCTTCGTGCGCCTGGATGAATTCCGTGTGCGCCACGCCGCGCATCAGTCCCAGCGCTGCCATCAGTTCGCGGTTGATCGTTCGCAGACCGGTGTCGGCGTCGGTTCCGCGGGGCACAGTGAAGGTTGTGAAAACTCCTCCACCCTGGGCCACATTCATGGGCGGCTTGCCGTACTTGCTTACGTTGGCAAAGACCACATCGTTCTCTGATACTACCGAGTCCACGTGATAGACCTCGCCAGGAACGAACTTCTCCAGCAGATAAGCGGACTGCTTGTCCCCCAGTTGTTCGAGGATCGTCCATACTTCGTCCGAGTTGTGAATCTTCTTGATCCCGATTGCCGAGGCTTCCTGCCGCGGCTTTAGTACCCACGGCCCCCGAACGTTTTCAAGGTAGTAGCGAATGTCGTTGTGATTGACGACAGGCACGAAATCCGGCACGCGCACTCCGCGATCGAGAGCGCGCATGCGCATAGCCAGCTTGTCCCGAAAATAGCGCATGGTGGTGAGCCCCATGCCGGGGACGCGAAGGTGTTCGCGAAGAGTCGCAGCCGTCTCCATATCAAACTCATCGAGAGCGACGATGCGATCAAGCTTATGGGTACGCGCCAGGTGCGTGACCGCCTTAACGATATCCGCGAGCGGAAGCTCAGTGGGAAGATAGAACGTATCGTCCAGGCTTTCGCGCGGCCAGTCGGCATCGCGCAGCTTTTCAGCCGTCAGCAGAAGTACATGGCAACCCTGGCGCTTACATTCGCGCATGAAGTCCTGTCCTTTTTCGTAGGTCGTGATGCAGAGTAAGGTCAGTGGGCGCGATTCCGGCATGAGTATCCTTTTTTCTGACAGGCTTGAGAGAATAGCACGGTGGGATGGCATCGGCATTAGTTGATTGCATGTCCTGAAAACATTCGCTTGGCAGGCGCTCGTCGGAGCCGCTGCCTTACTGCGCGACGGAGGGAAAGTGGTCGTTCTGCTCATGGGAGTGGCGGGGGCGGGGAAGACTACGGTGGGAAAATCGTTGGCTGCACAGCTCGGCTGGGACTTCGCAGACGCCGACGACTATCACTCCGCGACGAATATAGAGAAGATGCGAAACGGGATTCCGCTGACCGACGCGGATCGTGCGCCCTGGCTGGCGGCGCTGCGTACGCTGGTCTCGAACTGGATTGCAACCGGGGAAAGTGCCGTGCTCGCTTGTTCGGCATTGAAGAGAACCTACCGAGATCAATTGCGCGTCGGACCCGAAGTCTGCCTCGTCTACTTACGAGTAGCTCCCGAGGTGCTGCGGCATCGGCTGCGCGCGCGCCACGGACACTACATGACGGAAGCCATGCTCGAGAGCCAACTGGCGACACTCGAGGAGCCGGACGATGCCCTGGTGATTGATGCCGACCGCGCTCCGGAACT
>DATNKA010000558.1:0-6511 GCA_035603655.1 Candidatus Acidiferrales bacterium
TTCCGGCATCAAATTTGTTGCAGCACGATATATCGCCACAACCGGCAAGGAGTGATAAGAATGAATTCCAGCCAAGTTGTTCTCATCACCGGCTCCAGCACTGGGTTCGGCAGAATGTTTACGGAAACCCTGGCGCGTAAAGGGCACACTGTTTTCGCCACGATGCGTGATCCCGGAGGTCGGAATGTCAAGAATGCCGCCGAAATACGCACGTTTGCGCAAAAGGAATCACTGCCAATCCACGTCCTTGAATTAGACGTGACCGACGAGGCCTCGGTGGGGCGGGCCGTGGATGCCGCCGCCGCCAAAGCAGGACGCATCGATGTGGCTATTAACAACGCAGGCTATTACCTGGGGGGGCTGGCCGAAGCGGTCACCACCGAACAGGCTCAGCGCCTGATGAACACGAATTTTCTTGGCCCGGTGCGCGTAAATCGCGCGGTGCTTCCGCACATGAGGAGCCAGCGCAGCGGCCTGCTCATGCACATCAGCAGCGGCGCTGGCCGCGTGGTTCTTCCTTCCGCGGGTTTCTATTGCGCCAGTAAATTTGCACTCGAGGCGCTGGCCGAGTCGTACAGCTACGAACTTGCCGCGCAGGGGATTGAATCCGTGATCGTCGAACCAGGGGCTTACGAGACTGCTGTCTTCGGCAACAGCGTAACGGCTGCCGATGTGGCTCGGACCAATACGTATGGCGCTGCCAAGGAGTTTCCGGATAAGTTAAACGCGGCGCTTTTATCCACGATGGGCAACGCGCAAGAAGTCGCGGACGCCGTTCTGCGGATTGTTGAAACTCCTGCGGGAGAGAAGCTGCTGAGATATCGGGTTAGTGCCGCAAGCTTCGGTGTTGACGAGATCAACGCCCTCTCCAGACAAGTGCAAGCCAGCCTGCTAGAAGCCTTCGGTATCGCTGCCGACACCAAATTCCTCAAGGGCAAAGCCGTCGGCTCCGTCTAGCTCTCTCTTGCACGAACAACCTTCTGGAGGGCCGCAACCCGTCAACATAAAGATTTGCTTTCACGTGGCGCCTCCTGCCTTACAAGCTCCAGTAGCGCAAGAGTGCGATCACTCGCGAGATGTCGAGCAGTAAGGAATTCCGAACTTTACGAGTCAGAGGCAATCAGGATGTAATGCCTCCGCATTGGTCCCGATAAAAACGCCCTTCTCGTCATTCAAGGGTAAGCGTCTGACCATCCCACCTGTTCGAGGGGCGCGATCTTATGTTGAAGTTTCCGGATGAGCGGAGAACAGAGGTTTCAGCATGCAAATGACATACGCGTGCAGCAGTTCAGGAGTTGGTGACGGAATTCATCACTAGTGCCTTCGAGACCTTACTCCCGCTGTGTGGGCCGCCCGGCATTCGTAGAAACGCAAGCGACCTGGGTATTAGCGTGAAGTGATTTTGTGGCCACAACCGAATAGCTTCCTCCTTGCCGGCCAGACACCCACAACCACTCGTGAGGTACGTGCCGCGCACCGCTGCAACGCCGTCAAGGAGTTCCGCAACACCCATCGGATCTGCGCAGGATTGGCCTGCTAACCCGTGGAAGCATCGCGGCAGAGTATCAAGAAAGGGCCTCGCTGGCATCCTCGAAGTGTTTCACCAGTATCTTCTGAAGTTCGAGGGCTACCTGCTCTCGGGTGCCCAGGTGCCGGGCCCGAAAGAAAGCGATCCTGATTGAAATATTGAAGCTGGGATGCTCAATGATATTAACTCGAGTGCGCAGCGAGTGAGTTCGCAGAAAGCTGGCTCGTAATATGCCCACACCCACATTCCCCGCAATGAGCGAGAGTTGCAAGTCGGGATTGTGCAACTCGGCGGCCACAACCAGTGGGGCACCGAGCCGTTCCACCCGATTCTTTATCTCTTCTCGCACCAAACATCCCACGGGATTAAGAACCCAATTCCGCCGATGAAATTCTGACGATCTCGAAGATCTGAATTTCGTCGAGCAACGTGCTTGCACGAGTCGCATCGCTTCATGCGCGAGCGTCATTCCCTCCAGGTCATGGGGAAGGGCCGTTCCAATGGGCAAGACGACAAGTGCACCGTCCAGCTCACCCAGGTGCAGCCGTGCCAATAACTGGCAACTTACATCACTGCAAATGCTGGGTTGAAGCAGAGGAAATTGCTTGCCCAATTTAATAATGACCTTAGAAATTTCCGGCCGCGCCAGAGCATGAGAGAGGCCCAGGCGAAAAGGACCAATCGGGGTTGTGTCCCCGGACGTGAACGCCTTCAAATCGCTCAATGACGAAACAATAGCGCGGCTCTTTTCGAGAACCTCGTAACCCGCTTGCGTCAGCTTTGGCGGTTTGAAATGCCGGTCAAGAAGAACAACACTGAGTTCGGCCTCTAAGCGCTGAATCCTTCGAGTAAATGCGGAAGGGGTGAGGTAGAGATCGTGGGCGGCCCGTTCCATGGAGCCAGTCTCCGCCAGTGCAACAAGAGCTTGCAATTCCGCAAACAAGAGCAGGTCCTCAGGGAAGTAAGCTTAGCCAAATATTGCACCGTGAGCAAGTTTATTCTGAAGATTATGAAATTGACGCAACCACAGTCGGGGGTTACCTTGATCGTGCCGCTGGCGTTCGCATTGGCCACCGTCCTGCCGGAGGAGTCGCTCTTGGAGGAATTGTGCGGTTGCCTCCGGAGTGATTTTCGTAGGAATGAGGACAGAGCATGGAACTTCGAATCGAGAACCTTTCGAAAACCTACAAGAACGGCGTTAAGGCGCTCGACAACGTGTCCCTAACCATTCCCGCCGGCATGTACGGGCTGCTCGGTCCGAATGGCGCCGGCAAATCTACCCTCATGCGCACGCTGGCAACTTTGCAGGAGCCGGACACGGGCACGGTCATACTGGGTGACATCGACGTACTGAAGTACAAAGACGAAGTGCGGCGGCGGCTGGGCTACCTGCCCCAGGAGTTTGGCGTGTATCCTCGCACGTCCGCGCAGGACATGCTTGGCCACATCGCTTTGCTGAAAGGCATCGCCAAGGCCCGGGAACGACAAGAGGTGGTTGGGTGGATGCTCAAGCGTTGCAATCTTTACGACGACCGGAAGAAGGCGCTCACCGGTTTTTCCGGAGGCATGCGCCAGCGCTTCGGCATTGCCCAGGCGCTCATTGGCAATCCGCAACTGCTGATTGTCGATGAGCCTACCGCCGGCCTCGATCCCGGCGAAAGAAACCGTTTCTACAATCTGTTGGCAGAAATTGGCGAGCAGGTCATCGTGATTCTTTCCACGCACATCGTGGAAGACGTGACGGATTTATGCACCAACACGGCTATTATCAACAAGGGCCAGGTGCTATATCAGGGGCGCCCGCAGGATGCCATCGCCCAATTGAACGGGCGAATCTGGCAAATCTCCATCGCCAAAAGCGAGCTGGCCAGCTACGAGCAGCGCTACCAGGTGGTCTCCAGCAGACTGGTCGGCGGACGTCCTTTCCTTCATGTCTACAGCCCAGTGCCGCTCTCTGATGGATTCGCTCCCAGCGCACCCGACCTGGAAGACGTTTTCTTCACCAAAATCCGTTCGTGGAACTAGAGGATCCATCATGTTTTGGCATATCGCCTGGTTTGAAATTCGGTATTGGCTTCGCTCCTGGATGCTATGGAGCTTCCTCTTTGTTATTGGCCTGCTTATCTTTGGCGCGATCGGCTCCGATGAAGTCATGGTGAATCTCAACCTTTCTAACATTTACCGCAATGCGCCGTTTGCCATCGCAACTTTTTACGCCGCCATGGGCGTGCTTGCGTTGCTGCTGACCGCTGTCTTTGTTAATTTTGCGGCTCTCCGTGACTTCAGCTACAACACTCACCAGATGATATTCTCCACGCCGGTGCGGCGCCGCGACCTGCTGCTTGGGCGCTTCCTGGGGGCCACAGTTGTTTCCGTGATACCGACGCTGGGAGTCTCTCTCGGCATTCTGCTGGCCAAGTACATGCCCTGGGCGGATGCGGAACGGTGGCAGGCGGTGAGTTGGACCGCGCATTTGAAGGGCATTCTGCTGTTCGCTCTGCCCGACACTTTTTTCACGGCTGCCATTTTGTTTGCCGCGGCGGTGGTGTGGCGCAGGGACATCGCTTCCTTTATCGCGGCAATTCTCCTGCTGATGGGCCGCGCTGTGACCGCTCAACTTCTGCAGGACCAGCGGTGGGACCGCATTCGATCGCTGTTCGATCCTTTTGGCGTCACCACCTTTGCCGCGGTCACTAGGTACTGGACTGTGGCCGACAAGAACACACTCTTTCTCAGTTTCAGTGGCTTACTTCTTTGGAACCGTTTGCTTTGGGTCGGAGTAGCGTGCGCTGCTTTTGCGTTTGCTTACTCACGCTTCAGCTTCACCGAGAGACGGACGAAAAGCAAAGCACTCGAACCGGACCAGCAACCGGCGATTCTTTCGCCGGCTGCGGCCGCTGCCGGTCCTGCGCCCCACCCGCACCTGACACCTTCGCCATGGGCGAAGTTTTTGGGATCGTTCAAGATTCACTTCCGTGGCATGGCCAAGAACACAGCCTTTCTCGTAATTGTCATGATCGCCAGTATGCTTTGTGTTTTTTCTCTGGCCTTCACCGCCGACCTCACGAACAATCAAACATTTCCCGTAACCTACTGGGTGGTTGATCTGATTCGAGAAACTCTTAATGTCCTTCTAATCGTCGTCATCACTTATTTCGCCGGCGCTCTGGTTTGGAAGGACCGCGACGAGCGAATTGACGAAATCGCCGACGCCACCCCCACACCGGAATGGGTCTGCTACGCGGCGCGGCTGGCTACGCTCGTCGCCATGGTGATGCTCATTGAGGGCGTGGCACTTCTGGCGGGTATCGTCGATCAGGCAGTTCATGGCTACTATCGCTTCCAGTTGGGTCTT
The DNA here is from genome assembly GCA_035603655.1 of Candidatus Acidiferrales bacterium. Classification (GTDB taxonomy): domain Bacteria; phylum Acidobacteriota; class Terriglobia; order Terriglobales; family Acidobacteriaceae; genus Sulfotelmatobacter. The sequence goes on from DATNKA010000558.1 coordinate 4,884, forward strand.
TATGCTCACGAACTGCTGGTGCGAGACGCCTCGTGGGTTGTCTTTCTGGCCATTCTGGCTTTTCTCGTCCAAGCCCTGGCGCCCAACAAATACGTTGGCTATTCCGTTTTCATTGCGTTCTATTTTGTAAACACTTCTCTCTGGCAGGCGTTGAACGTGGCGACAAACCTGGTTCAATTTGCGGGCAGACCCAACGTCGTTTATTCGGATTTCTTCGGCGATGCTCCTTATCGTGCAGCATGGGACTGGTTCACTCTCTATTGGCTGCTTTTCTGCGTGCTGTTGGCCATCGCTACTGTAATGTTCTGGCCGCGTGGGAAGCAAGACCAATGGAAAGCTCGCAGCCGCGACGCCGCCTTGCGCTTCGGTTCCGGGTGGAAAGCTGCCACGGCTGTCTCTCTGCTGGCATTTGCTGCCTGCGGTAGCTGGATTTTCTACAACACCGAGGTATTGAATCATTTTCTGGGGCCCAAAGACGTGCTGCGCGTCAAAGCTGAATATGAAAAGACTTATAAGCCTATGGACAAGCTGCCCCAACCTCGTGTGCGCAGCGTGAAGTACGCGATCGACATCTTCCCCTTGAGCCGCAACGTCAACCTGCGCAGCGATGAAGTCATCTACAACCCTTATTCCCGTCCTCTGGACGAAATATATTTCTGGGTTAACCCACTCTACGACACCTCGATTGACATTCCAGGAGCTGCGCTTACGAAAGACGACTCGCGGCTGTCCTGTCGCATTTACCGTTTTACTTCACCTTTGCAGCCCGGCGAAGAGCGCACCGTGCGCTTCAGCGTGAAGAGCAAGAATCGCGGGTTTGAGAATAATGTGAGCAACACAGAAATCGTTCAGAACGGCACGTTCTTCAACATTTCGGCTGCCCCAGTCATCGGCTACGTGCCTCAGGAGCTGAAGGATGCCGGGGAGCGCAAAAAATATGGCCTTCCGGAATTTGATCTTATGCCGCCCCTGGAGCGCAATTGTACCGACGATTGCCGTGACACCTACATCGCCGGGCACTCAGACTGGGTGAACATGAGCGCCATCCTCAGCACCACGCCAGATCAGATCGCCATAGCCCCGGGATCGCTGGTGCGCGAATGGCAGCAGGATGGCCGCCGCTACTTCGAATACAAACTCGACCATCCGTCGCTGAATTTTTACGCTTTCATATCTGGCCGCTATGAAGTGGCGCGCGAGGAGTGGAACGGTATCAAGCTGGAGGTTTATTACCTCAAGGAGCAGCCCTGGAATGTTCCCCGGATGATGAACTCCATGAAGAAGTCCTTCGATTACTACATCAAGAACTTTGGGCCATACGAGCATAAGGAAGCCCGCATTGTCGAGTTTCCTCGAGTAGCCCATTTTGCGCAGTCATTTCCTGGGACTATGCCTTACTCCGAATCCATTGGCTTCATTGCTAATCTGAATCATCCCGACGACATCGATACTGTTTTTTATGTGGTGGCTCACGAAATGGCGCACCAGTGGTGGGCGCACCAGGTGATGGGCGCCAACATGGAGGGAGCAACCCTGCTTTCTGAGACCCTGGCGCAATACTCCGCGTTCATGGTGATGGAAAAAGAGTATGGCCGGGATATGATGCGGAAATTTCTTTCGTATGAAAT
>DATNKA010000559.1:0-6254 GCA_035603655.1 Candidatus Acidiferrales bacterium
AGGTGTCGTCCCGGCACTCCTCGGAATATTCTCTATCCCCGCCACTCTCACCGCCATCGCCGCAATATCCCGCGCAGCATTCGGATGCGCCAACTCCCGCGCTGCCTCGCTCATTCGCACCAGCCGAGAAGAATCCCCCAACAACGCCGCAATCGTCTCCGCCAGCCACACTCCCTCTAGCTTCGACTCCTCGACCACCACCGCCGCACCCGATCGCGCCAGCGCCTCCGCATTCACCCGCTGATGATCGTCCGCCGCCCGTGGGAACGGCACAAAGATCGCGGGCTTTCCCGCTGCCGTAATCTCTGCCACGGTACTCGCACCTGAGCGGCACACCACCAGATCAGCCCGCGCAAACGCCGCCGGCATGTCATCGATGAACTTGAACACCTCCGCCAATTGGCCCGCCGTACCCCTCAATGACTGATAAGCCGCCAGCGCGTCATTATAGTCACGCTCACCGGTCTGATGAATGATGTGAATTCCCGGCGCCTGCCGGAGCAACTCCGGCAAGCACCGGACCATCGCCTCATTGATCGCGTGCGCTCCCTGGCTTCCGCCAAACACCAAGACCGTCGGAGTCCCACCGCGCTTCTTATTGATTTCCAAAGCGGGGATCTCAAAGAACGCCTGCCGCACCGGCACGCCGGTCACTTCCGCGTGCCGAAAATACTTCGCAGTCTCTTCAAAGTGCACGGCCGCGCCCGATACAAACCGCGCCACCACGCGGTTGGCAAATCCCGGAACCACATTCGGCTCGAACGCCAAAGTCGGAATATGCTTCACCACCGCCGCCAGCATCGCCGGACCCGAGGCATAGCCGCCCACGCCGATCACGACGTCCGGGGCAAATTCATTCAGCATCCGGCCCGCGCTCCAGACCGCGCGCGGCAAATCGAATGCCGTTTTCACCCGCGTCATCAGGCTCACGTTCTTCAGAGCCCCCACCCGCACCAACTGCAGCGGATACCCCGCCGCCGGCACCAGACGGTTCTCGATCCCTCGCGCCGTCCCGATGAACAACACGTCCGCCCCATAACTTTTCTTGAGTTCGTTGGCGATGGCCAGCGCTGGGATCACGTGACCCCCCGTCCCGCCGCCCGCCAGAATGGCCCGCATCAGGTGACTATAAAGGAATTGCTGATTCTCGATGGTTGGCTGAGAAGCGACCGGCCTGAAGTTCAATCAAACCGTCACTAAATCCACGCCACCACAACGATTCCCGGCGAGTTATTTCTTCGCAAATTTCTGCGGCAGCGGATTATCCGGACGTTCTGCATCCCACAGAATGGAAACCACCCACCAACGCTTGCCATCGTTCAGCAACTGGATACTGTTGATGCCGCGCTCGAAAGGCTTGCCCTCTGGGCTGCGCCGCGATTCGTAGCTGCTGAACACTTGTGTCACATTTCCGAAACTCTCGGCGTGATTCACGATAGCTTTTTCGTAGAACGGATCTTTGGCAAAAACCGTGCCCGCATCACGAACGAACTCGTCAACGTTCCAGGTGAGGACCAGGTTCGAGCCATCGGGAGCCTTGTTCACCTCCGTGAAACGCGCCTGCGGAAGGAAAACTGACCGAAAACGGCTCCAGTCGCGATCTCCCGCGGGACCGGAGATCACGTCATAGATGGCGTGCAGGATCGCGCCCATTGACTTCACGTCATCCAGTTTCGCAGCCGGCACCTTCGCTGCCAGATCCGCCGCAGTGAACATCGGAACCTGTGGTGGCATTTCGACTGACTGAGCTGGCGTTGTCTTCTGGCTCACTGAGGCAGTAACGAGAGGACCAAAAAATAACAGCAAAGAAAGTATCAACCTCAAGGTCCCTCCTCCGCGCACAGGTCAATAATCAAGAATCGGCAATTTGCCTGCTTCATTCCGCCTGCTTGGTAATATTCAGCAACACGCCCACACACGCCAGCGTCACAAATAATGACGACCCTCCATACGACACCAGCGGCAGCGGAATCCCTTTGGTTGGCATCATCCCCAACACCACGCTGATGTTGATGAAGGCTTGCAGTACCACCATGCTCGTGATTCCCACCGCCAGGTACCGCCCAAAAACGTCTTCCGTGCGCCACGAAGCTCGCATGCCGCGCCACAGAAAAATCGCGAACAGAGTCACCACGGCCATGGCGCCCACCAATCCCAACTCCTCCGCCGTCACCGCAAAAATAAAATCGGTATGCGGCTCCGGCAGGTAGAACAACTTCTGCTTGCCTTCCATCAGCCCAGTGCCGGTCACGCCGCCAATACCCACGGCGATCAGCGACTGAATAATGTGGAACCCGGTCTTCTGCCGGTCGGCATAGGGATTGAGAAATGCCAGAATCCTGTCCCGTCTCCAGCTCACATGAAAGATCAAGAAATACAGCGGCACCAGCGACGCGCCAAACGCATACCCGAAATATCGCATTCGCATCCCCGCCACATACAGGATGCACGCCGCGATCCCGGCACACGCAATCGCCGTACCCAGATCTGGCTGCAGCACAATCAGCCCGAGCATCACCACTAGAGGAGCCGCCGCTGGCATCAGCGTATTGCGCCAATCGTCCATTGTTTTCACGCGGCCTTCGAGAAAATATGCGAGAAACAGAATCAGAACGGGCTTGGCCAGCTCCGAGGGTTGGAACGAAAGCACGCCCACGCGGAACCAGCGATGCGTATTGTGCGAGCGGTCAAGAAAGAAAACGGAGATCAGCAGCAGCGTAGTAATCCCCACCAGCGAAAACACCAGCGCCGGATGCTTGTAGCGCCGGTAGTCCACGCGCATCGCCACCACCATCGCCACCAGGCCGGCCGCCGCCCAGATCAATTGCTTCGACAGAAATGCATAGGGCGATCCAAACCTCTCCCGCGCCATCACCGCCGACGCCGAAAACACCATCACCAGCCCCACAAACACCAGCAGCATGGTAACCGTGAATAGCCAGCGATCGACACTCACCCGCTTTGCCATGGGAATTCATTTCATCATGAAGAAGCGGAGTCACAGAGAGGAATTGCCGATTGTTGAATGTGCACTGTTGATTGTCTTGGTTCCTGGCTGGAACAGTCTTCCCGTCTTCTGGTAGCAGAGTTGGATGATGATTGTTGGGAAGGTCAGCACAGTGGAGACCCTGATTCCTTGGCAGACTTTGAGAACCGAGTTGCTGCGCTACGCCCAGAAACTGGCGATCAACCCGGCGGAGGGGATGTCGTGGAACTATCGCGAAACGCTGGAGCGGATCGTCTCCCGATGAAGAAACCGAAGAAAGACCCAGTCCGCGAGGACCGAATCTACAACGTGAGGGTTTCGTCACGCACGCTTGCCGAAACCTCACAGCGCATCAAATGACCATCTCAGCAAAGGCGCGGATCCCGGGTCTCTCTGGTGAGGTTCAGGCGAGTGAGCGCACAATCTGCTTAAACGCCTGCCCGCGCTGCTCATAATTCTTGAACTGATCGAAGCTCGCGCAAGCCGGCGCCAGCAACACCACGTCCCCCTGCTGCGCCACGGCATTCGCCTTGCGGAGTGCGTTCTCCAAAGTTTCTGCGTGAACCACTTCAACGTCTTTAATTTGCGATTCGATCTTCGCCGCCGCCGCCCCGATCGTGTAAACACGCTTCACCCGCTGCCGCAGCAAATCGTTGAGCACGGCGTAGTTGCTGCCCTTGTCCTTGCCGCCAACAATAAGATGGATGTTCCCGGGAAACGACTCCAGCGCCTTGACGGTCGCATCCACGTTCGTGGCCTTCGAATCGTTGTAATAATCCACGCCGCGGATCGTCGCCACGTACTCCAACCGGTGCTCGACCGCCTTGAAATCGCTGACCGCCTGCCGGATCTTTTGCGGCGTGCATCCCATGAGCGCTCCCACACAGACCGCCGCCAGGACATTCTCCAGATTGTGCGCGCCCTTCAACGCGATCTCGGAAACCAGCAGGATCTCGCGCCGCTCGGCAGCGTCGCGAAATAGAATATTCCCCTCGCGCACCCAGGCTCCCTGCTTCACTTCCTTCAGCCGGCTGAACCAGAACACCTGGGCCCGCGTGCGCCCCGCCATCGCCACGCAAATCGGATCATCGGCGTTGAGCACCGCAAAGTCTGCACCGCTCTGGTTCTCAAAAATGCGCGCCTTGGCGTCCACATAAATTTCCAAGGTGCGATGCCGATCCAGATGATCGGGCGTCACATTCAAAACGACGGCGATCTTCGGATGGAAGGTCTCTATGGTCTCCAGTTGAAAACTCGAGACCTCGAGCACAGTTACGGTATCGGGTTTTGCCCGCTCCACCAGCGAGATGGCCGGAGTGCCGATGTTTCCGCCCACCAGCGCGGACACCCCTCCCGATGTCAAAATCTCGCCGCTCAACGTGGTCGTAGTAGTCTTCCCGTTCGATCCAGTAATTGCCACAACTGGCCCCGGCAAAAACTGCGCCGCCAGTTCAATCTCCCCGATCACAGACTCGCCCAGGGCACGCGCCTGCAGCAACGGCGGCGAGTCCACCGGTACTCCCGGGCTCACCACAATCAGATCCTGTCCTCGAAAGGTGCGCTCGCCATGCCCGCCGGTTTCCACTGTAATTCCATGATCGAGCAGAGTTGGAATCTCGTTGCGCAGTTCGTCCCCACTCTTCGTATCGGAAACCGTAACTAACGCGCCGTGCGCCTTCAAAAACAGCGCCGACGCTACCCCGGACTTGCCGAGGCCAACCACCAGCACGCGTTTATCTTTGAGTTCCATTCCAGTCAATTCACCACGAAGTCACGCAGGCACACCTGCACTGAAAAACACACCCGCCGACCTTCAAACGAGCCCAGGCCGGTATTCGAGGAGGGTAAGCATGGCGTCAAGGACCCTCGTTTCAATAAGTTCAAGTCCAGTCCGCCCATAGCCGTTATAGATCGGCTCCCTGCCCGCAGCTCCCAGAATCTCGGGAAAGACTATCAGCCTGAGCCGGTCGACAAGTCCCCCCTGCATCATGCTCCTCACCAGACTGATGCTGCCAATCGCACGAAGCAGATCACCAGGCCGCTGTTTCAGCCTCAAGCGTGCTTGCGAATACCAGCTTGGGAAGTTCATTCATTCGGGCGCTTGCGGGATCGACGGTCACTCGCCCTATGATCAGGAGTTGCCGTTGGCAAAGATGGTCGCTTATCCACTTTCCCAATTGCTCGCCGAAATACCCGAACAAAACAGCCTCTTTCGCGCCGGAGGCGAACCCATCCAGCGAGATGAACAGATCTGCGGTGAGTTCTCTCAGAAGAATCTCCTACACAAGATCTTGATGAGTTCCGCCAGGAGGTCTCGCTCCTTCATGCTTCTTTAGGCGAATCTTCCTTTATCTCAGCTTCAGCGTGGTCAACGCGAACAGCGCGAACACTAGTGACGCAATCCAGAAGCGCACAATAATCTTCGACTCCGACCATCCCATCAATTCAAAATGATGATGGATTGGCGCCATCTTGAATATCCTTTTCTTGCGCAGCTTATACGATCCCACCTGCAGGATTACCGAGACCGCCTCGATCACGAACACTCCGCCAATAAACGGCAACAGCAATTCCTGCTTGATGATCACGGCGACTGTCCCAATCGCACCGCCCAGCGCCAGCGATCCCACGTCGCCCATGAACACTTCCGCGGGATGCGCGTTGTACCATAGAAATCCAATCGAGGATCCCACCATCGCTCCGCAAAAAATTGTCAGCTCGCCGACCTGCGGCATGCGCGGAATTTCCAGGTACGTCGCAAACGTCGCGTGCCCACTCACATATGTCAGCACGGTCAAGGCGCCGGCGGCAATCACGGTGCAGCCAATAGCCAGGCCGTCCAGGCCGTCGGTAAGATTTACGGCGTTGCTCGAGCCCACAATGACGAGGGCTACAAATCCGATAAAAGGCAAGAATGCCAGCGGCCAGAAATGCGGAAAGCGTTCCAGATTCTGCACGACCAGGTCGGGATGAAATTGCTTGAGGAACGGCACAATCAGCTTGGTCGAATACATCCCATAGGTCTGCATGGCAATCAGCATCACCGCGATCACGATGCTGGCTGCAATCTGTAGTCCCAATTTCGCCCGGCTGGTCAGCCCCAGATTCCGGCGATGCGCCACTTTTGTGTAATCGTCGGTAAAACCAATCGCCGCGAACGCGCACGTGGCAAAGACCGCAATCCACACGAACCGGTTGCTCAGGTCCGCCCACAACAGCGTCGGCACTACGATCGCAATCGCGATCAGCAGGCCGCCCATTGTAGGCG
>DATNKA010000560.1:0-18592 GCA_035603655.1 Candidatus Acidiferrales bacterium
GGAGTAATTACGGGAAGTTACACCGACGCGAGCGGCCTCTCGCATGGCTTCCTGCGCAGTCCCGACCACCACGAAGAACAAGGTCAGCCAAGAGCCGAAGATGAGCAGTAACATTAAGAAGGGGATCGTGTCGGCGGGGAGAAGGAAGTTAGCTTTGAGAACAGCGATTATTACAAGATCACCTCACCGGAAACGGAGCTGACTTCGCGATGGTGTTCAAACTCGAGAACATTTGTAGAACCGATGTAGGAAGCAAAGCAAATGACGGTGGCTCGGGTTCCGGGGAGAATATCCATACGCTCACGAGGCCCCCTGGATGAACTGCAGAGTGTTGTAGCCGCCAGCAATGAGGAAACTTGCGACGACATCTCCTACCGATTTGGTCGAAGTTTGGCAGGTGACCAGCATCCCCTCCACAAGCAATACATGTGCGGGAAAGTGCTCCTCGCACTTTTCTCGGGAAACAATCTGCCGAACAACCATCAGACGTTATTTCATTTAGACTGCCTGAAGAGAAAAATCATGTCTTCATCATCCTCCCGAAGCCACGGCGGGACTGCCGCAGCCAGTAATCAGCCGCCGCCGGTTGCTGAGCCCTCGTTCTCGGAGAAGGCGCGCACGCTGGCGTACTCAGCCCGCATTGGCAGCCTTTCGACGCTTTCGCGCAAGCAAGCCGGTTTTCCCTTTGGGTCAGTGATGCCCTACGGTCTGGACCGGCTCGGTCGTCCCATCTTTCTCATCAGTACCATGGCGATGCATACCCAGAATCTGCAGGCCGATCCTCGCGCCAGTCTGTTGATCGTGCAGACCGACGGAGATGGCGATCCACTGGGAGCATCGCGGGTCACATTGCTGGGAAATGTTGTGACCATACCTCAGCCGGAAATAGCTGATGCCCGCAAACTCTACCTCGAACGTTACACCAACAGCAGATACTGGGTGGACTTCGAAGATTTTTCGTTTTACCGAATGGATGTGGTTGACGTTTACTACGTTGGAGGCTTCGGGGTGATGGGCTGGGTAAAGGCGTCCGATTACGATCAGTCGGAGCCAGACCCCCTAGCTGAGATGGCGAGCGGGATCATCGAACACATGAATGCCGACCACAAAGATGCGCTCATCCTGCTAGCTCGGATGTCTGCCGGGATCGAATCGCAGGAGGCGGCGATGACTTCCGTGGACCGGCTGGGTTTTCATGTGCGCCTGAAAACATCAGAGGGCATGCGCGGAGTTCGCATTGCCTTCTCGCGGGAAGTGCGGAATGCGACGGAAGCCAGGAAGGTTTTGGTGGAAATGGTGCAGCGGGGGCGGAAGCAGCCTTGAGGGGTCGCTGACACAACCTCCCTCAAGACTAAAATGCCCGGGATCCTTTCGGATCCCAGGCACTTTAGTTATCGCTTCGAGAGCGGTGTCACTTAGACAGCCTGAACGTTCTCCGCCTGCCAGCCCTTGGGGCCTTTGGTCACGTCGAACTGCACGGTTTGGCCTTCTTGCAGGCTGCGGAAGCCGCCTGCCTGAATAGCGGAAAAATGCACGAAGACGTCTTCGCCATTTTGACGGCTGATAAAGCCATAGCCCTTGGCGTCGTTAAACCACTTCACTGTTCCTTGTTCTGCCATTGATAGTCCTATTCTTTTCTTGTTTCTTGAATTGTGCTGAGAAGATTCGCTGCTAGTGAGGGGGTGACGCTGGTTGGCGATACCGACCTTCAATTGCTTGTGAGTCAAACTTAGCTGAACTCTATTATACACGGCGAGGCGAAAATCAATACAAAATTCTGCAAATGCCGCTCTCCAGCGGAGAGGGGGCAAACGCGACCCGGCACTGGAAAATCGACTGTCGATATACTGACTTAGCCATGACGCGTGCGCATCATGCCCCGTGGATTAATATGTTCGTTGTTTGCAACTGTTCCTCCAACCTAAAGGACCTGTCGAACCATGCACAGAAAGCCAGGATACGCCAAAGCGGATGCGAGCCGCCGCACCTTCCTCAAAGTCACGGCAGTAGGCGGCGCAGCGGCGACGCTGACTCCGCTCTATCCCGCGCTGGGCGCAGCACGGCAGAGTGCATCCGACCTCCGATCTTCGGATATCAAGCCCTTCGAACTCGATGAAATAACCATCACCGATCTTCAAGATGGAATGAGGTCCGGTAGGTTTACGGCGCGTTCCTTGGTGGAGAGATATTCCGCACGCATCGACGAGATCGACAAACACGGTCCTGCGATCAACAGCGTTCTCGAACTGAACCCGGACGCTTTCTCTACTGCCGACCAACTCGATCAGGAACGCAAAGCCAAAGGCCCTCGCGGACCGCTACACGGAATCCCCGTTCTGATCAAAGACAACATTGATACTGCCGACAGGATGATGACGACGGCCGGATCGCTCGCATTGATCGGTTCCAAGCCACCCAAAGATTCGTTCGTCGCGGAAAAACTGCGCGCCGCCGGAGCGGTGATTCTGGGCAAGACCAATCTCAGCGAGTGGGCCAATATTCGCTCTAGTCATTCCACCAGCGGATGGAGCGGCCGCGGCGGTCTGACCAAGAATCCCTATGCGCTTGACCGCAATCCCTGTGGCTCAAGTTCCGGATCAGGGGCGGGCGTTTCGGCAAATCTGTGCACCGCAGCGATTGGCACCGAGACAGACGGGTCTATCGTCTGCCCTTCGTCGTCGAATGGGATTGCCGGCATCAAGCCAACCGTCGGCCTGGTAAGCCGCGGTGGCATCATTCCAATTTCTCACAGTCAGGATGGCGCCGGCCCCATGTGCCGCACGGTGCGTGACGCCGCAATCATGCTGGGCGCGCTCACCGGCGTCGATCCTCGCGACTCAGCTACGGAAAATAGTCGGGGCAAGTCCTTGACGGACTACGCGCGTTTCTGTGATCCCGATGGTTTGAAAGGGGCGCGCATCGGGGTCGCGCGGAAGTACTTCGGCTTTAATGATGCCGTCGATGCTCTTATGGAGCAATCCCTCGATGCCATGAAGCGGCAGGGCGCCACACTTATCGATCCGGCTGATATTGAAACCCTGGGTAAATTTGACGAGAGCGAACTGCTTGTTTTCATGTATGAACTTAAGGCAGACCTGAACGCCTATCTTGCAACTCTCGGCCCGCATGCCCCGGTGCGGACCTTGAAAGAGATCATCGACTTCAACGACCGCAATCGACAGAAAGAGATGCCATATTTCGGGCAGGATTTATTTCTGAAGGCCGAAGCCAAGGGTCCGCTCACGGAGAAGGCGTATGTTGACGCCCTCGAAAAAAACCACCAGCTCGCGCGAACCGAGGGGATCGACGCCACAATGGATAAGCACCACCTCGACGCCATTGTCGCGCCTACCGGTGGCCCTGCGTGGATCACCGATCTGGTCAATGGCGATCACGTGGCGGGTGGAAGTTCCAACGCTGCGGCTGTCGCGGGCTATCCTAACATCAATGTGACCGCCGGATTTATCTCCACATTGCCCGTCGGAATCTCTTTTTTCGGACGCGCCTGGAGTGAGCCAACCCTGATCCGGCTTGCATTCGCTTTCGAACAAACGGTGAAAGCCCGTCATGCTCCGCGATTCTTGTCGACGGTTGGCGCTGGCTAGTAACCTAAGCGAACTATCTTAGGCGTAAACCCCGTCTATCTCGGCTAGCCTTTCTGGCTCGCAGCAACTCTAATTTGTTTCTTGATGCGCGCAACCGTGTTAGCCTTAGTTACAAGGGGGTGTTAATGATGATGAATAAAGTTGTTGCTTCCCTGCAGAAAGAATATTCCCGTCTTGAAAAAGAGATAGGACAGGTAGGGAAAGCGCTAGACGCCCTCGGCCATTCAGGTGGGAAAAAACTCAAAATGACAGGCCGTACTTTGAGCAAGGAAGCCCGCCGACGAATTGCCGAAGCACAAAAGCTACGCTGGGCGAAGGTCCGAAAGGCCGCCGCCAAGTTAGCGAAGTCATAAGTAGAGTGAATGCTTTCGCAAGCATCGCAGCCGGCCTCGTTCGTATCTCTGTCGCGGGCGGGGCCCAACCTTCGAAAAGCAAAACTCATGGCTCATTGTCGATCTCTCCAAGTTACGGAAACAAACTAAGTCCAACGAAACCATTTAAGAGCCAGCACGAAGGAAAGCCCACCCCAAAGAGCCATCAGTAATAGCCGTGGCCACTGGCTTCTCAACGGAGTACCTTCCAATATGCTGGCGCGTAGGGCATCGTTCAAAGCGGTCAGCGGAAGCGCCTTGATCAGGGGCTGGATCACAGCGGGAAACCGCTCATAGGAGAAAAACACTCCCGAAAAAATCCACATGGGCATCATCACAAGGTTCATGAGCCCGCTTACGCTCTCGATTTTCTGCGCCCGGCTCGCTGTCAGCAATCCGATTCCGCCAAAAGCCAAGGCTCCTACGGCGCCGACCAGCAAAATCGCGAACACCGACCCCAATATCTTCATATGGAACACCAACGCGCCCAGTGTCAGCAATAATGCAATTTCGATTACCATCAACACCAGACGGCTGGACATAAGCGCCAGCAAGAAATCTCCCCGGCGCATGGGCGTACCCACGAAACGCTTCAGCAGCTTGCGTTGCCGCATGTCGACCAGCGCGTATCCGATGCCCCACATTCCGGAGTTCATCAGATTCATTCCCAGCAGGCCTGGAATCAGGAAGTCGATATAGCGTGAACCCGGCTCGGAAGACGTGACCACGGTCGTCGCTACCACGTCTTTGCGACCGGCGGCTACTTGAAGCGCGTTGTCAACTTCGGCCTGGGCGAGAACACTCTCCGGCCGCGCCGGGTCGTAACGGTATCGGAGCCCGCCTTTATCGTCGGGCTCGATTACCAAGTCGTATTTTCCTAAGCGAAATCCCTTCCTGGCAGTCTGTTCATCTTTAACGTCGATTTTGAACGACGCATGTTGTGCGGAGTGCTGCAGCATTGTCTGTGCTTTCGCCGCATCCCCTCCCGCCACAATCGCAACTGAAGATTCATCGCCGGGCTTGTTCCGGAAGGCGATGCCGAGGCCTACGGCCAGTAATAATGGAAACACGAATACCCAGAATACGACCTCAGGTTCGCGCTTCAGCTCCAGCATGCGCGCCCCCAGGAGATGGAGGTATCCGGACCAGCGCCCGTTTCGCTTGGCCGGTCGACTGGGGGCTGCCGGTTCTGCTGTGCTCGGAATTTGTTGTGTAAGCGGCATGGATTTATCTTGTTGCACTGTTATTCTTCGCGCAAATGCCGGCCGGTCAGCCGAACGAAAACATCTTCCAGGCTGGCCTGACGTGTGGTGAGGTGCTGCAGCTTGCTTCCCTGCTCCGCCACCGCCTCCAGCAGTGCTGGAATCGTCAGATGCGGCTCCTTCACACTGAGAGCGATCATGCCGTCATCCTCTCGAACCGACTCGACACTGGGCAGGGTACGCCAAACATCGAGCGCGGCGCCGTCATGGCTCCCACTCTTTGCGTCCAGGGCAAACTCTACCACGTGATGACCGCCGAGCCGCTCGATCAAGTTTGGGGGCGAACCCTCGGCAATAATTTGACCATGGTCCACGATGGCCAGCCGATCGCACAGGCGCTCAGCCTCATCCATGTAATGCGTGGTCAGCAAGACCGTGCCGCCCTTACGTTGGAATTCTCGAATGATGTCCCAAAGTTGCCTGCGGCTCTGCGGATCGAGACCCGTGGTGGGCTCGTCGAGAAAAAGAATCTTTGGATTGCATACTAACGCCGTAGCAACCGCTAGACGCTGCCTCTGCCCACCCGAAAGCTTTCCCACCCACGCGTCCGCCTTTTCCGTAAGCTGCAATTGTTCGAGCACTTCATCGGACGAACGCGGCTCGCGATAGAAACTGGCAAACAGTTCCACGGTTTCACGCACAGAAAGCTTTTCGGAAAGCCGGGTCTCCTGCAGGGAAATTCCCAGCCACTCCCGCATTTCGCGGGCATTCTCCCGCCAGGAGTGCCCAAGAATGGATACCTCTCCCGAGGTTGGCTCCAGCAAGCCCTCAAGGATTTCAATGGTGGTAGTTTTCCCTGCTCCGTTTGGACCAAGCAGACCGAAGCATTCGCCGCTCTGAATCTCGAGGTTCAGACCGCGCACAGCCTCGAGCTTACCGTCGTAGGTCTTCCGCAGGTCGCGACATTGGATGGCGGGAGCCACGCAGGCATTCTAACGAAATTGTTTGCCGGCGGGTTGTCGATCTTATTTGTCCTGCTAAAATAGTGCATCGCCGAATCCTGTCCGGCATTGTTTAGGTTATGCGCATCCCAAAGCGGATTCACTTGACGGCGTTGCCTCTAACCCGCCCCTGTGCTGTTCCTAGCAAGGTCCCAGTTTCCGGTTCTCCATTGAGAACCTAAGAGGAAGCCAGTTATGCTGCGCAAGATTTGCGTATTGTGGTCTCTGTTCTTCGTCGTTCTTTCCCTCGCCGCCCAGGATTCCCGCCACTTCACATTTCATTATTCCTTCACGGTAAAAAATCTTTCTACCGGGGAAAAAGTTCGGGTGTGGATCCCGGCGGCTCAGTCTGACTCTTATCAAGAAGTGAGGATTATCTCAGCCCAGGGTGATCTGCCATTAAAGAAGACGAGTGAATCGAAGTACGGCAATCAGATTTACTACGCCGAGACCACCTCCGCCCAACCTGAACTGCATTTTGATATCGAATATGAAGTGGTACGCCGCGAGCGCGTGGCGCTGGGACAAAACGCGCCGCATGTAATCCGTGCGTCGCTCTCACCGCAAGAAAAGCAGCAAGACTTGCAGCCCGACGTTCTCGTTCCTGTGACAGGATTGCCCGCTGATCTGGCGGCGAAGGTTACTCAGGGCAAGACTGGATCCCTGGACAAAGCTCGCGCCATCTACGACTACGTCTTCACCACGCTGAGTTACGACAAAACGGGCTCTGGTTGGGGCCGTGGCGACGTTCTTTACGCCTGCGACGCGAAGAAGGGCAACTGCACGGACTTCCACTCTCTGTTCATTGCGATGGCCCGCTCCCAAGGCATCCCAGCGCGCTTCGAAATCGGGTTTCCACTTCCCCCCGACCATCACTCCGCTGAAATCGCTGGTTACCACTGCTGGTCAGATTTCTACGTCGAAGGCGGGGGCTGGATTCCCGTGGACATCTCCGAGGCCTGGAAGCATCCGGAAAAGCGCAACTACTTTTTCGGTTCCCATGACGTGAATCGCGTGCAGTTCAGCTTAGGCCGCGATCTGCGCCTGAGTCCTCCGCAGGATGGTAAGCCCCTGAATTATTTTGTCTATCCTTATGTGGAAGTGGACGGGCGGGAATATCCCAATGTGTCATTAGCTTTCTCATTCGCAGACTCGGGTGCCGCAGTCGCTATGAAATAAGCTTGAAGCCGGAAGGCTGGACTGTCGCTCTTGGCCTTAGCGCGACGAAATAATATCGCCCGGGCCGCTTGCAGGCGGCGGCAAGTCGGGGGGCAGCGGAGCGACCGGGCGCGAAGAAGGCCCGTTTTCCGGCCGAGGCGCGTCTTCGGAATCTTCGCCGGGACGCTTCAGACTGGGCGCATTCGCGGGACGCTCTTGCGGCTCTTTTTTCGCCTCTTGATCGTTATCCTCCGGCTTTTCCAGAATGACTTCGCGCTCAGTGCGAACGATTTTTTGGCCGTCCACTTTCATGGTCTCAACGCGGACCACTTCGTCCCCTACGAAGCGAACAAAGTCGACGTCCGCCGGGGACTCGCCATAAATCCATTCCTCGTATTGGGTTTCCCCGCTCCGCTCGCGAACTTTCTTGGGAGGCTTGCCTTTGGCGTGGAGCACCATTTCCTGATTCATCCCGACGAGCACGCGATGCCCCTGAATCGCCTCCTTCACCTTGGGCGGGACGGTGTCGAGGTAGGCTTGCTCCTTGTTTCGGGCCTTAAAATCGAGCACCGGATATAAGAGTTCACGCACCTGCCCGGCCGTCATTTCGGGAACATATTTGTCGAAATAAAGGTCTACATAGGAGCCGTGCGAATTCATTTGCGCTGGCGTCTCCGTCTGCGCCAGCGGTCCATTGGCGCCGGAGATCTGCACATGCTGATACCACTTCTTCCTCAGCACCGGTCCGCCATTGATCTCGAAATGGATGTGGTCATTCTTAATCTGAACAAAGGAGATATGTGCAGGATCGCCCGGTTTCACCGCAGGTCCCCACAGGTTCAGCGCCTGCTGCAATTCCATACCGTTGGGAGTGACCACTCCCTGCTTCAGGTGCAGACCCTTGGTTCCCATCGGAAAGGCAGTTCGTGCGTAGACGAGTTGTGTCTCAAAGTCGCGGATAATCTCGAGACGAGTCTGCCTGCCTATATGCGGCGCATCGGAAGGAACAAGCCCTGGAGCCGGCTGCGTCTCATGATCGCGCGGCTGTTCGGTCGAGGAGGCCGACGGAGAAATCGGGGGCTGGGCCGGATCGCTCGACTGGCAAAAGGCCACAGACCACGTCAACAGAAACAGGGAGGATAGAAGAGTTGTGCCGCGAGAAGGTCCCATGCTACACCCCGGTACGTGACGCCTATTATATGCGATGGAACCGAAGGGTGCAGGGTTGCCGCTAACTTGGAACTTCTAGGCGGAAATTCATACGCTTTCCGGACCACGCTTCCTGTGCTGCTGGCACTTGGTCATAATAGCGGATCGGAGACGCGTACGAAGATCTTCGGGCAGCTCGTACAACTGCGAGTCGCGATAGATCTCGATGGTTTTCTTGGTGGTGTCGCAGACCACGTAGCAGTTATGGCACCAGGAGAGATGGTTTTCCAACTCCACCTTCGTATGTTCGTCGATGACGCCGTCCAAATAGTTGGTCAGCTCGTGCAAAAATTCAGAGCATTTCACTGGTTGCCATCTCCACTCTCGCGTTTCTGAAAGTAACGTCCCAACCGTTCGCGAAGCTGCAAGCGCGCCCGCAGCAATCTCGACTTCACCGCCGGCACGCTCAACTCCAACGCCGCCGCCGTTTCCTCGGTTGAAAGTCCTTCCACATCTCTCAGTACAAACACGGTCCGAAAACCTGGGGGAAGGCCTTGGATCGTCTTACTTAAAATTTCCCTCAACTCCGCCTGGGTATACTGCTGTTCGGGGTTGGGGCTCCAATCTGCAATCTCGCGCGGAAGAGAATCATCTTCTGTTTTTATGTCCTCATCCAGCGAAACCGTACGCTCAGGCTTCTTGCGGCGCAACTTCATCAACGCTTCGTTGACGGCGATGCGCACCAGCCAGGTGTAAAACTTCGACTGCTCTTGAAACTTCTGCAAATTTCCGTACGCCTTCAGAAACGCTTCTTGCACTACATCTTCCGCGTCCTCGCGATTTTGCGTGATGTGTTGCGCGATCCGAAAAACATTACGGTCATACCTGCGAACCAATTCTTCAAAGGCAGAGTCGTCGCCTTGCTTGGCCGCCCGCACCAACGCTAGCTCGTCGGTAACAGGCCCTTCTAGTTTGTTTTGGATGGTTTCCATTCTCTCGGCGATGCAGTATTTTGCGGCGGCAAACCGCCACACTGATGGGCGAACTGTTATTCTACTTGGTAAGCTGTGTATTTGCCCATCCGCTTTCCGGTTTTGCTCGAAACAGGATTTGAGATAAAGTCGAGGATGGAAAACATACGCGGTCGAACACGTCCCGAAGTACTCTGGGATAGACCCACAAGTGCCGTATAATCAGCACTTAGAGCCGTGGTTTTCGCTCTGATGCCCAGGCCCAGGCATGATTCTACAAGGAAAAACGGTTTTCCAGCATGGCGGATCGGAACCAGAAACAGGACGAAGCGCAGCACATCGAGATTGAGCAGATCATCGCGAGCGCTGTGGCAGAGGCCCTTCAAGCGCAGATTCCACTACTGCAGGCACAAATCGTGCGGCAAGTTCTGGACGCGTTACCACGTCAGGCCAGCGCTGTGCCGACTGCGACCGCAGCACAGTCTAAACCCTTAGTCAACTCCGTCGCCAAGATCCACGCAGGTTCGACACAGAAAGAAATTTTGCGAGGTTTGTTGGATGCAGGCAGTGAGCACTGCTCTCGCATCGCATTATTCGTGGTAAAAGCCGGAGCGGCATCAGGATGGCAATCCCGCGGCTTCGGGGACGACGAGGTCGTGAAGGACTTTCCGCTTGATCTCAGCGCTGGACCGGTGGCCTACACATATCAAAACCGAGTGGCGACGCCGGGAAACGTGGCAGAGATGGGTGGACCGTTCGTCGAGCAATTTGGCAGTCCGGCCAATGAACAGGTGCTGGTATTGCCGCTGGCGCTCAAGGATAAGGTGGCCGCCCTGGTCTACGCCGACGGCGGCGACAGCGACAAGCTAGATGCCGACGCCCTGGAATTGCTGGTAATCGCAACCAGCGCCTGGTTAGAGGTTATCTCGCTGCGCAAGCTGACGGCGGCCAAAGAAGACGGGGATGTGCCCAGCAACATTGAGCGCCCGACTCCGCCGATTCCGTCCGCGCAAGCGGTTTCCTCGTTTTCAGATCCCTTCGCCAGTCACGCGCCCAAGCATGTCCCCGCCAGCGTTCCGGTCGAGCCCGAACCTGCGGCGGAAGTGGTGGAAGTGGCTTCGGCGCATACGGCAAGCGCGGCAGCACCCGCAGCCGCAACCGATCCCTTGGCCGGACTCTCCCCGGAAGATGCAGACGTCCACCGTAAAGCCCAGCGCTTCGCGCGCCTGTTGGTGGATGAGATCAAGCTATACAACCAGGCAAAAGTTGCAGAAGGCCGGCGCAACAAAGATTTGTACGATCGTTTGAAAGAAGATATCGATAAAAGTCGGGGCACATTCCAAAAGCGTTACGGTAATACTGTGGCCACAAGCGGGGATTATTTTCAGAACGAGTTGGTGCGGAGTCTCGCCGAGGATGACATCTCCATTATGGGGACGAATTTTCGGCGCTAGTTTCTGCGCGAGATTCTTTGGCTGCCGTATCTGCGCAACAAAAAGTAAAAAGTGGTTCGATCAGTTTCCAAGGGGCGGTGGGTACTCGCAGCTGCACTTCTCTGCAGCTTCTTCGGCGCTCTGCTGGCATCAGCGGAAGTGGCATCGCTAATTTCGTCTAATTTTGTCCAGGCCGAAGGAGTTAAGTCACCCGCGAAACCGGCTCAAACGAGTGCGGGTAGCGAACCAAGCAGCGCGCCCAAAAAGCGTTCCGCCCACAAGGCGCCCACCGGCAGTAAGTCTTCCAGTAGCGGCGCCAAAAGTCACTACGCCAATACACGAAGGCCTCACATCGTTTCTCCACGGGTCCGACGCATGCGGCAAGCCTTCGTGGCATCGGCCAGCTTGCGTCCCATGGCGCAACAGCTTCTTCAAGATCGCTCTCTGCCAGCCTATTCCGGAGTTCAAGCCTACGCTCGCACCCACGCCAAGGAAGATGCGGGAGCATTGGCCTGGCTGGTATTAGGCTACGCGCATGTGCTGGATAGAGATTATGCCAAAGCTATCGACCCGCTGAGTCGCGCCAAGATTCATGCCGGAGACCTCGGCGATTACGTCGCTTACTATCTCGGAATCTCCTACCTGCAAACCGGGCACAACGCCGAGGCTCTGGCAAACCTGGCAGATTTTGCTAAAGCCCATCCCGATTCCCTGCTCGTCCGTGACGCCCAGGTGAGCTATGCCGATGCGCTCCTTCTCGAAGGACAAGCAGGGGAAGCCGCAACTTTGTTAGAAAATATCCGAGTACCGACGCGGTCGGATACGGAATTTGCCCTGGGTCGCGCTTACGCCGCATCGGGGCAGACTGCGAAGGCCGCCGAGACACTCGCGAATATTTACTACACCATGCCCGGCGCCGCGGAGGCTGATGCGGCCTTTGCTGAGTTAAAGAAGCTACCCTCCGCGCCGTCGCCTACGATCACTCAGCTTAGAACCCGGGCCGAAGGATTGATCAGCCGCAAGCGTTATGCCGAAGCAGCGGACGAATACCGCAGCCTGGCAAACACTGTCAGCCTTGACGATCGACCAAAGATGCAGCTCGCCTTGGCGGACGCACTTCATCGAAGTGGCAAGAATCGGGACGCAAAGCAGGTGCTGACTTCCTTAGGCAATGTCACCGGAGAATTGAATGCGCAACGGCTGTATCTGCTGGGCCAAGTGGCATGGGCCGCGAACGATAATGACACTTTTTATCAGACGGTTGGCGAATTACGGCAAGCGGAGCCGACCAGTCCCTGGCTCGAGCAGGCTCTGCTGTCCGCGGCCAACCTGCATCTGGTGCATCACGAGTATGACCAGGCTCTGGACTCGTTTCGCGAGGCGCAACAACGCTTTCCAAATGGCCCGCGGGCGTCCTACGTGCACTGGAAAGCAGCCTGGCTGACGCTGCGCCAAGGACGCAACGAGGATGCCAAGAAAGCCTTCGAGGAACAGATTGCTCTTTACCCTGCTGGTGCGGAAACCCCGGCCGCCCTCTATTGGCGCGCCCGTCTGGCCGAGGAAGACAATCAATTCGTCATGGCGCGGGCATTCTACGAGAAGCTTTCCGATCGCTATCGCAACTTTTATTACGCTGAGCTGGCGAGGCAGCGCCTGAAACATCTGCCTGCCACGACCGATGCCCGGGCAGTGACACAGTACGCGCTGCTTGATCACGTACCACCCCTCAACGACAGCGGCAAAATCGTCGAGATGGAACCGCCGGCCGACGAACTGCGCGTCCAAAAGGCGCAACTGCTCGGCAACGGCGGCCTTGTAGATTTCGCCGTGCGCGAACTGCAGGCAGCCGCAGCCACCGACGGCGGAAGCTGGGCGCCCGCGGAAACCGCGCACTTGTACGTCGAGACCGGGCACTACGACCGGGCTATTGAGTACATGAAACATTCCGCGCCGAATTATTTCGCACTCGACATTCCAGACTTGCCGCGAAAATATTGGGAGGCGCTTTTCCCCAAACCTTATTGGACCGATCTGAAACGAAGTTCCTCAACTAATGGACTCGATCCCTATCTGGTGGCGTCATTAATCCGGCAGGAATCTGAGTTCAATCCCAACGCGGTTTCGCGCGCCAATGCGGTAGGACTCATGCAATTGCTGCCCAAGACGGGCAAAGCGGTCGCCAAACAAGTCAAGCTAAAGCGCTATAACGCGAGCCAGCTGTACACGCCGGCGGTGAATATGCAATTAGGCACGCGCTATTTTCGCGGCATGGTCGACAAATTTGGCGGTTCATTCGAGTACGCCCTGGCCGCCTACAACGCCGGATCAGACCGGGTGGACGAGTGGCTCGCCCAGGGAAAGTATCGCGATCCGCAAGAGTTCGTCGAATCAATTCCCTTCACCGAGACGCGAGAATATGTGCAGGCGATTCTGCGGAATGCCAGCGTGTATAAGCAGCTGTATGGGACGCCCTAGCGGTACGGTAGCCCGCCAAATCCGTTAAATATCTTACCGCTCGTTCTTTGTTACACCCGGGGTTGCGCATTCTCCGTTGCTGCCGACAAAGGTGCCGTTTACTGGAGCGTTCGGTTCGGCACCAGCTGGTCCGAGTTTTTCAGCAGCCTGCTAAACTAACGAAACTAAGACTTCGTGAGCTTCGGCCCAGCCGGCCTCTATCTAGTTGGGATCATCACGCAAGTGCGACTTCACAAATAGTATTTCCACTATCAATAGCCCCGCCCCCACCACAATCGCGCTATCCGCCAAGTTGAAAACCGGCCACTGATACTGCTTGACGTAGACCAGCAAAAAATCTACCACGCGACCGCGGGCCAGTCGATCCCAGAGATTGCCCAACGCTCCTCCCATGATGAGCGACAGGCCCACGCCAGTAGCGATGTGGGCATGATGGTTTTTCCATAGCAACCCGGAAACCACAATTAACGCGATCACGGAAAACCCAATCAGTAATCCAGTTTTCCAGGGGGCAGTTGAGTCGGCGAACAGACTGAAGGCGGCACCGGTGTTTTCTGTATGCGTGAGCCGAAAGAAGCCTGGAATTACCTGGATGTTCGCATAGAGACGGATTCGCAGGGCCACGAGATGCTTCGTCCAGCGGTCCAGGACGACAACAACAACGACAATTAGAAGGTAGACGGCGCGCGCGGAGTTCTTAGTCATCCAGATGATCAGCCTGGAAATATCTTAACCTGCTGGGACCGCGTGACGCTTGACCGTGCTTAACAAAGTGCCAATCGCGAAAGCAATCGGCCTCCGCCAAATCTTTCTGTCGATTTCGCACATTTGGGGGTGTTCAGATTCGTACTATCCGTTTATTCTGTTCCGTCGTCCGCGGTGAGTGGTTGTTCCATTACTATGATTGCGAAATGCGCGCATGAAACCTCTGAAACGCTGGAAAAGCCGGACTCTGGTGTTCCTGGCAGTAGTGGGACCTGGGATCATCACGGCAAACGTCGACAACGATGCTGGCGGCATCCTGACCTATTCGCAGGCCGGCGCCCAATACGGATTCCTACTGCTGTGGACCATGATTCCGATCACTCTGGCGCTGATCGTGGTGCAGGAGATGAGCGCACGCATGGGCGCCGTGACCGGGAAGGGCCTCAGCGATCTGATCCGCGAAGAGTTCGGGTTGCGCATCACGTTTCTCATGATGCTGGGAATCCTGATCACCAACTTCGGCAACGTAGTAACTGAATTTATCGGCATCGCCACCAGCCTCGAATTATTCGGCCTCTCGCGCTACATAACCGTTCCGGTATGCGGAGTGATCGTCTGGTTGATCGTGGTGAAAGGCCAATATAAAAGCGTGGAGAAAGTCTTTCTCGCGGCGTCATTCTTCTACATCACGTACATATTTGCCGGGGCGCTGGCGCATCCGTTGTGGAAGGACGCTGCCTTTGCGACCATCAAGCCACCCGCCCTCAGAGCCTTCCGCGACCAGGCGTACCTATTCATGGTAATCGGCGTAGTGGGGACGACCATCGCTCCCTGGATGCAGTTTTACCTCCAGGCATCCGTCGTGGAAAAGGGCGTAACCCGGCGCGGACTCAAAGCTTCGCGCTGGGATGTAATCACGGGCTGCATTTTTACGGACGTGGTGGCCTGGTTCATCATCGTTGCTTGCGCCGCGACATTGTTTGTGCACGGCTTTCGCAACATCCAGTATGCGGCCGACGCGGCACAGGCCCTTAAGCCACTGGCCGGACAGTATGCATACATTCTGTTTGCCGTGGGGCTCTTCAATGCCTCCTTATTTGCGGCGTCGATTCTGCCCCTTTCCACTGCCTACACAGTATGCGAAGGATTGGGCTTTGAGTCCGGCGTGGATAAAAAGTTCGGTGACGCTCCCTTTTTTTACTGGCTTTACACCCTATTGATTGTGGCCGGCGGTGCCGTACTTTTGATCCCTGGATTGCCACTGGTAAAGATTGCGGTCTTGTCGCAAGTGGTAAACGGCATGGTGCTGCCCTTTGTTCTGATCTTCATGCTGCTGCTGATCAACAAAAAGGAATTGATGGGCGAGTATGTGAATTCGCATTTGTTTAACGCCATAGCATGGGGAACAACCATTCTGGTTGCCGGACTCTCCATAGCGCTGGCACTGGCTTACCTAGGAGGAAAAGCAGGGGGCTAGGTGGGAAAACGAGCGGTTCTCACGGCAAAATTCCCGCAGCCAGATCCTTAACCAGGGATGCATCGGCTTCAAGAAAATCATAAGATGGCAGAGCCTCCGGAGCTGACCATTGCAGATCGCGAAAGATGCGATTTTCGATTTCGCCATCGTACTCGCGCACGATAAAGAACCGTAGCTCAACCGCCGCACCGTTGGGGTAGGTATGCTGTACCCGGGCGATCTCGTGGCCAATCTTGGCATGAATTCCTAGTTCTTCTTCCAATTCGCGACGCAGAGCATCGCGAGGCTGCTCCCCTTCTTCGATCTTTCCCCCGGGAAACTCCCATTTGAGCGGCATGGTCTGGTGACGCGTGCGTTGACACACAAGCAATTTGCCATTCCGCTCGATCACCGCGGCTACAACGCGTTTCATCAGCTTGCCCTTCTTACGGAATCGAGAATGACGGGGCCGTGCAACTGGAGGAAACTCAGCAACCGAGAACTCGGCCAAACCCGCCCGATCTCAGGCGGGCGCACCTGATCTTTTTCAATTCTCACGGCTGCTCCAGCTTTTTACCCACCACTTCAGCACAGTATTGAACCAGCGCCTCGTCGTCGGTGCCGAATGCCGCCGCAAAATGGCTATCGATATCGAGTTCGCCGGCAACTTGCTTCTTCACAAAGATCGGCACCACGATTTCGGACTTGGTTTCCAGGGAACAAGCGAGATAGCGAGAATCTTTGGTGACATCGTCGACGACAATCGTCTTGCCGCTGGAGGCAGCAGCTCCGCAAATGCCCTGGTGGAGCGGGATACGAGTATGTGGAGTCATGGCTCCCACGAAGGTTTCCAGGACCAGCGCCGGCGGTTGGGTACCGGGCTCCAGCATGTAAAACCCAACCCAGTTGTACTTCAGCATGCGCTCATGCAACAGGTTGCAAATGTCCTGCATGAGTGCCTTGGCTGTGGGGACCGCTTTTGCGAGCGTCGAGATTTCATTGCGAACCTCATCTATTCGGGTGGTGAGAGGCATGAGCAGAATCTTAACTCAGACCGTGAGGTTCGCGGGTGTAGAAGAGAGAACAGTGGTATTTGACGGACTCCATTCGGACACCGAATAGTTCAGCACGACTAGCAATGCCACCGTCTCGAGACCGGGTATGAGCGGCGGAGCCGGTTTGGCGCGTATCCCACATGTTTAGCGTCAGGTCCTGATATTACGCAGCGCTGCCGACAACGCATCGACCGTCAATTGCGCGGCATGGGTTGAGGCTTGAGGCAGGCCGCCAATGGCCACGCTGATGTCCCGGCGCCGCAGGTCCTGAGCTTCGTCGAACGTCTTCCCCACAATTAGTTCCGTCAATGCTGAGGCACACGCGATCGTCGCCACGCATCCTTTGGCCTTGAACTGGGCCTGGCTAATTCGTCCTTCGCTTACTTTCAACGTCAGCCGCAGCACATCGCCGCACACGGGATTTTCAATTTCTGCTGCGGCGTCCGCGTCGGCAATTTCTCCCGCATTGCGAGGATTCTGAAAATGATCGAGTAACTGTACGGAATACATTGGCAAGTCAATTGTAAACGGAGAACTCGGCGCTGATGTTAACCGCCCGAACGCGTGCCTACCGGAAAATAAATCTGCCAACCGCGTTCTCTCGCGGTGGCCTCCAAGTCCGGATTCGGATTTACCGCAACCGCGTGTTTTGCCATGGCCAGCATTTCTGTATCCCAGCGCGAATTGCCGAAGGCCACGTCGATTTCTCTTTTCACCACTTCGCGGAGCGCTTCAGGCTTTCCATTGCCAGAGGGCACGCGGATCAGGCGATCAGTGATTGTGCGCCCATCGAGCTCCACCTTGGCCGCAAGGATGCGACTCTCAGGAATACCGAAATACTTCATTCCGGCACGGATCACCCATTCGTTCGAGGAAGACACCGCCCACACCTGGCAACCGTTTTCCTGCAGGCGGCGCACCAATTCGCGCATCTCAGGGAAGATTTGCTCCACGAAGAAATGATCGAAAAAGCGCGTAGCAGCAACCATAACCTTCTCTTCCGCAATCCCCCGGTGCATGGTCACCATTTCACCGCACATCGTGGTTTCATCGACCTCGCCACGCTTGTACGCAGCATAGCGCTCGCGCATCGCAAGATCGAGCGCCCCAGAAACAATGTTCCCTTGTCGCAGTTCCCAGTCAAAGAAGCGCTCGCCGGCATCACCGGACCACAGGGTACCGTCGCAGTCAAAGGCCGCGATCCGCGGATCTAGTCGAAGAACTGAGTCGAGGAAGTCGGTGGTGAGCGGAAGAAACGCCTGGGCCTGGGCAATGTTCATCTAATGACGATAACGTGCCGCAGGGCGGGCGTGCAACGGCGCACCTCTCTGTCAAGATGTGCGCGCCAGCAGTCCCGCATAGTCTTCGGGAGTGTTGATGTTGAGCGCGACCAGCGGGTCATCGACCGGAATGTACTGGATGTGCGCCTGATGAGCGTGTTCCACTTCACGCGCGATCGAGGTAGCTGGAACCCGAAGAAACGCCTCAATCATTTCGCGCCCGACAAGGTAGGGGTGCCCGTGCCTGCCGGAGAACTCGGGTACGATTGCCCAGATGCGCTGATCCGCATTTTCGAAAGCGACGCGCAGAAAGCGTATGGTCGCGGCGCCAACCGGCGGGCGGTCCACGAGTGTCACCATGGCGGCGTCACGGCCGTGGTTGAGAACCTCCCGCAGGCCGATCTGCAGCGAACTGAACTGGCCACGACTCGTATCCGGATTGACGACGAGTGATGCGCCTTCCGAATAGATAATGGGTGCCAGGGCCGCCTCATTTTTCCCGACCACTACCACAACGAAATCGGCGGCCGGCGAAAGGGAGCGAATCGCCGTCGAGAGAAAAGTGTCGCTGGAAGGCGCAAGGCCCGCGGCCGGCGGAGGCCATGGCAGCAGCGCTTTGTCCCGGCCCATGCGCGACGATTCTCCGGCAGCGAGGATCACTGCAGCGAAGCTGGACGCACGGGTCATGCTGCGAAGATAGCAGAAAGGAGAGAGCCGAGTCGTCGGCTCTT
>DATNKA010000561.1:0-2180 GCA_035603655.1 Candidatus Acidiferrales bacterium
ATTCCGTATGCGAAGTTCACTTCGAAATTAGCCTTCGGTTTGAACTTTAATTGCACCCAGCCTCCCATCGAATCAAGGCCATAAATCGCGATGCCTGGATCCGCGATAGGTCCTGACAGTAAAAGGCTCTGCCCGATTCCACCACCCAATCCGCCAACACCCCGACCGCGATAGAATTCGCCGGTCAGAGCAAAAAGATTTCCGAGTGGAACGGTCAGATCGGTCGTGCCGGCCCAGCCATCCACGCTTCTTCCGAACGACCAGTTTTGCCGCCCGTAATAGCCGCCGAGTCCGAACGTCAAATCCCTTCCAAACGCCTTTCGAGTCCATGCGATCCGCGTCGCGTAAGCCGGCTGACCGGATTGCTCGCCTACCGTCGGAATCCGGTTGCCTGGTTGCGGAACGTCCCCGGTCAGCGAATCCAGAATGCCCGCCTGAAACAGCAGAGCTGAGCCGTCGGACAATGAGATGCGATGTTCGATCCGGATTTGAGGCGTCCAACTCCATAAGTTGCCCGAATAGGAGAGTGCTGGAATCGCGAGAGAGTCCAGCGAGGTAGGAGTAAGAGGCGCGAAGAAAAGGGAGTCTTGTCCGGCAACGATGGACGTGTTTTCCCAATCCAATCGGATCGTCCCGGTGCGCAACCGCACGATCCCCAGCGCCGCGCCGTTCGGCGTCTGGGGAAAGCCCCCAGCAAAATCGAATTTCAGGTTGGCACTCGTGTGCGCTCCGGCCAAGTCCGGCCCGAACGCTTCGATTCCGATTTGCGACTGGCGAAGTGATCCCGAGAAGGCACCCGAGTCCCCAGGCGCGGTCGGTGGAGTGGCAATTTGCGGAAAGTCCAGATTGTCAACTGAGCCCCGCGTAACGGAGGTATTCAGCAGGATGATTCCCGAGAGGCGCACGCGGTACTTCGATCCGCTCTCTACTTTGGTTTGGCTCTGCTCAGCGATCTTGTCGTTCATCAGATGCTGGTCGTCTTCCAGGCTGGAAACTCGCTCTTCCAGGGAACTGCCCGCTGCCGGTGTTTCTGGAGGGGCTGGCACGTCTGTCGGTGACGCCTGCGAGGCAGGCGGTCGCAACGATGCGTCGCTGTCGGCGACACTGGCAATGGATTGGCCTTTCGTCCGATTCAGCTGGGCGCGGAGCTCTGCAGCTTCCAGCAGCGCACGTTGCTCGGCAGTGCGCAGCTCGCTTACTTGGGAATTCAGCGACTGCACCTGCGATTGTAGTTCGCGCACCGCTGCGGCCAGGGATTTCAGATCCGGTGCCGGTTCCCTCGGCGATTTATCTGACACATCCTGGCTCCGCGCTAACGAAGACATAGACAGCAGCAGACTGCCTACGGCGAATGCCCTTAACCAGAATCGGGCGTGTCGGTTGTTTTGCATCTGAACCTCCTTGGCAATCCGTAAGACTTTCATGTGCAGGTTCCTCGCCGGGAGGGCGGACTTGGTGCTTCTATGATTGAACCGAGATCAGGGCCCGGTGTTCCCACCGTCTTGGGTTCTAACTCGACCTTCCCGCACGAGAGTCCGGTTCAACTCGATTGAGGGCAGAAAATTGATTCCGCATTGGCACGCTCATCGCACCGAGTGGTGTTTTTTATCGCCTTTTCGCGACCGCGGCCGAGTTCTTGGGCGCAAGTCAAATGCTGGCATCGAGATCGGCGAAATAAAAAACGCTCGGCTTACCTTTGATGCTGAGATTCACTCCGGAGAAACACCTCTTTCAGATGCATGGAGGCCACAGCTCGCTCCGCTGGAGATAAAGCAGCAACCTTCCCGAAACCTCCCAGCAACCTGACAAGAACAAGACAATTATTTGACTTCTCGTTAGCAAGTTTCGCCAATACCACGGGCTACCGTACCTGGCTGTTTCACACTTTCTTGAGACAGGAGAAACGAAATGGAAGAAACGAAAGGTCGAACGAACCGCTCGGTAAATCGGCGAGCGTTTCTGAAAAAGGGCGCGATGGCTGGTGGCGTTGCGACGATAGGCGCAGGGTTGATTGGGGGTAACACGCTCGCATTTGCCCAGGGAAACGAAGCAAACGTCACCAAGGGCGACGTTGCGATTCTGCGGTTCCTTAATGCCGTGGAACAGATCGAAGCCGACCTGTGGCTACAATACGCGGAACTCGGAGGAGTCCAGGACAGCACCATCCCCGGAGCCAACGG
>DATNKA010000562.1:0-10889 GCA_035603655.1 Candidatus Acidiferrales bacterium
CGCCAAAAAATGTTGGTAATGCTCGGTGATGGGGATTATCTTCGCCATCGGGTGTAAGTCTCCTTTCCAGGAAAGGCTTTTGCTTGCTAGGCAAAGCCAACTTACACCCTCTCGCTTTTACACAATCGAATTTACGTCACCTAATAGCGGTCGTTGGTGTCGATGTTGAAGCCGAGCAGGGCATTGACTTCGACGGTTTGGGCGCCACGGGTGGCAGGGCGGAACTTCCAGGCGGGGAGTGCGGCCATGATTCTTGCAGTCATGGCGGCGGGACCAGGTTCGAGGACTTGCAAATTCTTCAGATTGCCCGAGGCGTCGAGTTTGCATTTGATGACGACGCGAGCGCGTGGAAGGCCCGGGGGAAGATCGGTGCGAAGGCCTTGGGGTCCGGTCAGAGCTCCGGCATGTGGGTGCGAATCGGGATCGGCTTCGGCGAATTGCATGACGACAGTGCCGATCGCGGTCTCGACATAGACGGTGTAATTGTCGCCGGGGAGCTTGCCGTAGAAGTCGAATGCGCCGCCGGAACGAGAGGTGGCAACGATGGTGATGGCGGGGCCTGGGTCACCTTTTACCGAGGAACGTCCTGGGAGGGTTGGGGCATTGCTGTCGCCGGAGTCGAAGCTGGGAAGATTGACAACGTTCGTGCTGCCGCCACGAATGTCGACGCCGGGGGCGGCAGAGATTCCGGTGGGAGCGGTGCCAGCGCCGCCGGGGCCGGGAGTGGGAGAGATTCCAGCGCGCACATTGACATTCGGATCGGAGCCACGGCCTGCGCCTGATTTTCCTGCGCCCGTAGCCTCGCCGGTCGTTTTCTCCGTCATGCCGCTACCCGGGCCGGTACCGGTGCCGATGCCTGACCCACCGCCGGAACCGCCGAGGCCAGGCTTGTCCTTGCCGGAAGGCGACACCGCCAGGGATCCCTTGCCACCGGTGCCGGGCATGCCGGGTTTGGAGCCGGGCTCCGACGATAGCACTACGCCGGAATTGTCAGCGCTTCCCACCGCGCTTTTGGGCGGCGCCAGAACTGAGCCCACTTCGCCAGCGCCGCCGAGGCCGGTGCCTCTTCTGCCGGAGCCGGAGAGTCCGGCGGCTGAACCGGTTGAGGGTGGCGGCGGGATAACGTTGCTCGCGAGAAGACCTCCGTTTCCGGAGCCCCCGGAATTTCTGGCGGTGCCTGAGCTAGACCCCGTGCCGATGGAAGGAGGCGGCGGGACGATGTTCGCGAGCTGGTTCGAGCCCGCGAGCGACGTTCCGGGGAATTTTCTGGAGGACGATCCGGTGCCGGCTGATCCCGCGCTTGTCCCCGATACGGAAGGTGGTGGAGCAATTACGCCCGCAGAGCCTTGAGATCGTCCTGGGGGCAAGCGGCTGAGGTTGGTGTCGGAGGCGCCGGCTGACGGCGGCGGGGGGATGACGTTAGCGGCGAGAGCGGCGCCGGATCTGCCTGAGGAGTTGCGGGATGATCCGGCGGAGGCTGCGGAAGATACCGCGGGCGGGGGCGGGATGACATCCTGTGTACCGAAAAGTTTGCCGAGAACGCTGCTGACGAATGATCCATTGGCTGCTTGGGTTGGGGGTGGGGGAACGACGGCGGGCGTGGAGGAACGGACGCTGCCGCTTTCCATGCGACGCAGGTCGCGGGATGAATCGGTGGAGGGTGGCGGTGCCACGACGGAAGGTGCGGGCAGGTTGAGTTTTGCGGTGCGCGAAGATTCGCGTTCGGGAGCGGAGACGGGTGGAGGCACGATGGCAAGGTTGTTCATTTGCACGCGCGATGGAGAAACGTCGCGCGCGACGGTGGACGGCGCGGGAGCGATTACGGTGCCAGTGAGAGTCGGAGCGGAGCGCGCCTGATCGCGAGCGACCCGCGTGGACGCAGGAGAGATCACGGTTGCGTTCAAGGAAGGTGTAGTGCGGCCGCGGGTAGGAGAAATACTCGGGACCGGGGCGATGATGGTGGAATCCAGCTTGGGAGCGAAGAGTGGGCGATCAGATTGCACACTGGGAGCGGGAGCGACAACAGATGCGGTGAGAGAGGGCGCGGAGCGGGATCGATCGGACGAAAAGCTCGGAGCCGGAGGTACGACGGAATTGAGGGTCAGACCGGGGCGGGATTGATCGCGGGCGATGTTGGCCAGCGCGGGAGCAATCACGTTAACCGGAAGCCTGGGTGCGGTAAGGGAAGAGTGCAGGCCTTCGGACGGGGGCGGTCCGGGGACGGACTTGAAAGCCAGAAGATTAGCGACTGCATCTGCTGAAGATGGAAGTTTGAGATTAGGAGCGTCGACGATTTTGCGGGAGAGAGATTGGCCGCGCGCGACCTTGATGGACTGAGTACGGTGGTGGGCTTGTTGACCACCGGCGTGGCCAGCCGCGCCGGATTGAGCGCCGCCCAAATCTTCGGTGCGCGGCAGTTCGTCGCCGGAGTAATAGATGACTTCGTCGGGCTGCAGGCGGGGTGGTGCGTAGGGGCGGAGGCGGGCTAGTTCGCGGGGGATGACCAGAAGAACCAAGGCCAGAAACGCCTGGAACAGTAGGGCTCCGATCAGGCCGCGGTAGGGCAAGATGCCATAGGGAGCTTCTCCAGCCAGACGTGGACTGGAGTGGGCGAAGGCGGGGCGGATGTTGGTAGTGAAGTCCTGCCAGCGCGGGGTCCACTCGACGAGCAGTTTAGGAGCGTCGTGGAGTTGGGTGGCGGGTTCTTCGAGTTGGAGAACTGCTGGCACGGTGAAAATTCTACCTCAGGAACTAAAGCGCGCAACATCTATCGCTACGAACGGCGCGGCCGAAGCCTCTTTCAAAGGTCTTAGGTCTCTTAGGGGGCGGCATTTTTTGCGGGGGCGTCGTCCTCCATCATATGGATTTCAATTCTGTCGCCCAATGCGGTTTCCGTTTCAGCTACGGTGTGGCTTGGCAATTCCAGCACGGAAGTGGCTTTCAGGCGTATGGGGGCGAAGCGCCAGGGCCGGAGATTGGACTCGAAGTGCAGGACCGTATTGGCGCTGTCGAGGTAGACGACATCGATCGGGAAATTCATAGCCAGAGTATGAACTCCCCGGCAGGGGAGAATCCAGAGTCCCCCTCCGTTACGAAAGTCATCTTCGGAGGTGCCTAGCAGGCCACGCAAACGGGACCAGTGCGTCTGAGCCACTCCGAGATGCGTGGCCAGGAAGCGCTGGCGGGTTTGGTTGAAGGCTTGCGCTTGCGGGACGAATCCCGGCATGGATTTCTCCTAAGTTCAACGCGCTAAAACTGTGGCGCCTACCGACAGGACTCGCTCATTACTTGGCGACGAGAGAGCGGTATGCCTGAATGAGTGCCGGACCGACAGTGACGAAGAGGAACGGCACCAAAATGAAAATGACAAGGGGAGGGACCATTTTGATTGTAGTCTTGGCGGCCTGCTCTTCGGCGCGCTGACGGCGGGCGGTGCGTAAAGAATCCGAATGGACGCGTAACGCCTGAGCGATGCTGGTTCCGAAGCGGTCGGTCTGGATGAGAGTGCCGACCAGGGAGCGAATGTCATCGACGCCGGTGCGGTCGACGAGATTGCGCAGCGCTTCTGCACGGGGCTTGCCGGCGCGCATCTCGAGGTTGACGAGATGGAATTCGTTGCTGAGGTCGGGGTGGGCGTGATGCAGGTCTTTGCCCACGCGCATCAGAGCCTGATCGAGGGCCAGTCCGGCCTCAACGCAAATGACGGTGAGGTCGAGAGCATCAGGCAGGGCGATGCGGATGCGGCGCTGACGGTCTTTAATCATGCGCTTCAGAATGAAACGCGGAACGAAAAAGCCGAAAGCTGGGACGCAGACTAGTAGCGGCACGCTGCCGACACCGGAGAACACAATAACGCCGCCGAGGCCCAGAACTGCCAGCATGATGCGGGCGCCGAAATAGTAGCTGACATGGCGGGGCTCGCGGAGGCCGGCTTGAATGAGCCATCCCCGGGTGCGGGAGACGTCGGAGGGAGAAAGCGGGATGGCCTTGCTGAGGGGGTCGAGGGCCTGCTCGATGCGCTCCCTTACTTTGGCGGCTGGTTTTTCCGGGGCCATGGTGGAATGGCCGCCGAGGGCGCGAAGGCGAGCTCCCAGCACGGAACTGGGCGTTACCGCGGCCGCGCCAAAGGCAAACACCACCAGCGCCACGGTTACGAATACCACGATGGTAAGGATCAACGGCATGGTTAGAGCTTAATCGGTTTAATCCGAATCTTAGCAAATCCCCGAGCGGCTGAAGCCGCGCTGGGAACAGTGTGACTGGCGCAGCGCTGAAGCGTTGCGCACCCAGAATCAAATGCCATTGCTCGGGACCTCGAAATCAAATGCCATTGCTGCACCAGCCTTCTGAGCTTCATACCTGAATCTTAATAATCTTTCGAATCACAAAATAGCCCACGGTCTGCAAGGCGATGCTGAGCACGAGCAGGGCGTGGCCGATGGGGTCATAAAAAAGTGGCCGGACAAAATCCGGGCTGAAAACGAGAAGAATGGTGACCACGGTCGGGGGCATGGCCATCAGCAAGGCCATGGTAAGGCGCCCCTGCGCGGTGTGTACGCGGACCTGGCGCTGGATCTTGAAGCGCTCGCGGATAACGTAGGACAAGTTGTCGAGAATTTCAGCCAGGTTGCCGCCGGTTTCGCGCTGCAGCATGACGGCGGTGACAAAGAATTTTACGTCGACCAGGGGGACGCGCTCGGTGAGATTCATGAGGGCGTCGCGGACAGGCATGCCGAATTTCTGTTCTTCAAAGAGCTTGCGGAACTCAGTGGCCAGAGGCTCAGCGATTTCATTGAAAATCATTTCGATAGCGGTGGTGAAGGCGTGACCGGCGCGAACGGCGCGAGCCAGAGTGTCGATGGCTTCGGGGAAGAGTTCTTCAAATCTTTCGAAGCGCTTCTGGCGACGGTAGGAGACGACTGAGTAAGGAAGAAATCCGCCGATGATGAGAGCGGCCCAGGCAATGGCGGGATTCCTGGTATAGAGAACGGTGGCGAGTCCGGCGACAACGCCGCACAACACGCACAACAGTAGGAAGTTGCCGGCGCGGAACTTCATGCCCGCCTGCAACAAGGCGTCCTGGATGGCGGAGACGCGCTCGGAGCGTCGCAAGAGGGTGTCGAACGCGGGAATTTTACTAAGTTGTTCGTCGCGGAGAAGAGCGAGTTCTTCGTCAGGTTCGCGCTCCGGCGTTTTCTGCACGGTGGCGAGGCGGTCTTTGATAAGGCGAGCGCGAGCATTGCGCTGGTCGGCCAGCGAGCCCGCCACAAAGACGACGAGCGCAACCGTGACGAACACGAGAACAGCAATCAACGCTGGCATAGGCGTCTCGCGACTTGTGGAGTTCGGCCTAGAGAAGGCGATCGGGGTGCGAACCAAACCTGCGAGCAGTGTGTGGCAAAGTGCGTGACCCTTCGGTTTCGCTCAGGGCAGGCTACTCGCACTGCTCTCCCAGATTCTTGGCTGCGCCGAGAACGCCGGCTCAGGATAACAATCGAATTCTTAAAACGCTCCGTCATGATGAGGATCGAATTCATATTTCGGTTTTGGATTCGAATAGGGCCGGCCGCAAGCGGGCACCGCCAGTCGCGAGGCGGTCGGCGAACTGAGGGCGGATTCCGGTGGCGCGGAAGGTCCCGCGCACTTTGCCAGTTTCGTCGATGGCCCGGCGTTCAAAGACAAAAATATCCTGCATGGCAATGAGTTCGTCCTCCAGGCCGGTGATTTCGGAGATGGCGATCACCTTGCGCGTGCCGTCGGACAAGCGTGCGATTTGCACCACGGCGTGAATGGCGGAGGCGATCTGATGACGGACGGCGCGTTCGGGAATGTTCAGGTTCGCCATGGAAACCATGTTCTCCACGCGGGCCAGGGCATCGCGGCCGGAGTTGGCGTGGATTGTGGTGAGGGATCCTTCGTGGCCGGTGTTCATGGCTTGCAACATGTCAAAGGCTTCTTCGCCGCGAACCTCGCCGACGACGATGCGGTCAGGGCGCATACGCAAGCTGTTGATGACTAACTGCCGCATGCGGACTGCGCCTTTGCCTTCGATGTTGGGAGCGCGAGTTTCGAGGCGAACGATATGCTCCTGCTTGAGTTGCAGTTCGGCGGCGTCTTCGATGGTAACGATGCGCTCTACGTTAGGAATGTAGCCGGAGAGCACGTTGAGCAAAGTGGTCTTACCGGCGCCGGTGCCGCCGGAGATGAGCAGATTCAATCGCCCCTTGACCATGACGGAAAGCAATTCCAACATGGCTTCGGTGAGGGTGTGATTCTCGATCATGTTGCGCGCGGTGACGGGATCGCGTCCGAAGCGACGGATGGAGAGGCAAGCGCCGTCGAGTGCGAGGGGAGGAATAATGGCGTTGACGCGGGAGCCATCGGCCAGGCGGGCGTCGACCATGGGGGAAGATTCATCCACGCGGCGGCCGACGCGGGAGACGATGCGCTCGATGATCTGCATGAGGTGCTGGTTGTCTTTGAAGGAGAGGCCGGTGAGTTCGAGTTTTCCGGCGCGCTCGATGTAAACCTTGTCAAAGCGGTTCACCAGAATGTCGGAGATGGTGTGGTCCTTGAGCAAGGGCTCGAGCGGACCGAGGCCGAAGATTTCGTCGAGGATTTCGCGCGATAGACGTTCGCGCTCGGTGAAGCTGAGAGGAACAACCTCGTTGTTTACGGCGTTGCGGATGAGGACGAGAACTTCTTCGCGGGCGGTGTCGCCGTTGGAGCGGCCGAGTTTTTCGAGGTCCAGGCGGTCGAGGATTTTGCGATGCAGGTCGGCTTTTACCTGCTGGTACTCGCTGTGCTCGAAGGTCTGTAGATTTGCCATAAAACCGTAAATCTTGTTGAGCTCGAACCTCAGCGGCTAAAGCCGCGATCTTTTTGCGCGACCTACGGCGCCCCCACAAGCCGCGCCCTTTCAAAGCTGCAAGTTCGACGCTATGCGCACCTAAACCATCAAAGCTACACGCTCTTGAACATCGACCAGGCGGCGCGTTTGACGTCCACGTCGTTGCGGGTCAATTCTTGCGCCAGGCCAGAAAAACAACGGGCAATTTCGGTGTGACTTTGTTCCATCACGGGCGTGCCCCGATCGATTGCGGTGGAGATGGCGAAGTATTGGTTAGGGACGCGCCACAGCAATTTTACTCCAGCGGCATTTTCCGCATCGGCTTCGGTAAAGCCAGGAACTTTTCGGAAACGGTTGAGGACGAGTCGCAGGCGCTCGCGGTTCCCGGTTTCCCCCAAATATTGTTGAACGCGGGCGGCACTCCACAAGGATGCAACATCGGTGCAAGCGACGATCAGTACGCACTCCGAGAGATTCGCGACCAGACGGCTAACCGCATCGAGGCGGGAAGAATTGTCCACGACAACGTATTTGTAGTGCGACGCCAACATATCGAAGAGGCGGACAAATTCCGCGGTGGAGGGTTCGACGGCGGCGGGGGCGTTGGTTCCGGCGAGCAGTTGCAGGCCGCCGCCGTGCCGGGTCATGAAGCTTTCCAGAAGGGAACTATCCATGCGATGGAGATTGCGGGTGGCGTCGGCAATATTGAATAGCGGCTTCACATTGAGATGCAGGGCGCTGTGTCCGAGGGGTGCAAGGTCGATGAGGGCGGTTTGCCCATAGGCAGATTGCAGGGCCAAGGCGAGATTGACGGCCACGGTGGTGGCTCCGCTGCCGCCTTTGGCGTTGACGATCGAGAACACTTTTCCTCGCGGACCTTCCTTCTGACCGCGGCGCTGGGCGGTGGTGAGTCGAACAAAGGCTTCGAGAAGGTCGGTGGTGGTGGTGGGGCGTTCAATGAATTCGCGGGCCCCGTTACGCATGGCGCTGACTATGACTTGCGGCTGGCTGAGGCTTCCGATGGCGAAGACAGCCGACTCCGGGAGTTCCTGGCGAAGAAGTTCGATGGCGCGCATCGCGATCACATGGCCGTCGGCGGGGATATCCACCAGAAGGACGTCGGGATTGGCGGCTTGTACGCGGCGCATGATGGGATCGGAGGCAGCCATGGGGAAAGTGGCGCAGGTATGAACCGTGCTGGCGACGCTGGTGCCGTCGACCAGCACCTGGAGCAGGGTGCGCTGTTCATTGTCGGTGGCCACGATGACCACGGTAAGCTCGGGCATGCTAGTCCTACGACTCAACTCTTTCTACGCAGAGTTGGAGTTCTCTTTCGCCCCTCTGGGGCACGTTCCCGATCACTATTCTACCCGCTGGCCTGCGCTGCGGGCTGCATTCTTGCGCCCCCTCCGCGGCTTAACCTCGCCGATTCCTACTTGGCCGGGGGTTTGGCACCGCCTTTGGTGCCATCGAACTTATCGTTGTTGATGAAGGGTTGAGGATTCTTGGGACCGGGCGGAGTTTCCGCATTGGGGGAGATGCGGTGCACGGTACAGAGAACCATCAGCTCCGAATTGCTTTTCTGAACGCTCTTGCTCTTAAAAAAGGCTCCCAGGATCGGGATATCTCCGAGACCAGGAACCTTATTCCAAATATCGGTGACGCGATTATCAATCAATCCGGCAATGACGAAGCTTTGACCGTCGCGTAATTCGAATTCAGTTTCCGCTTTGCGAGTACTCAAGGCGGGAACGGTGAAACCGGAGATGGTGAGAGCGTCGGCGAAATCGAGAGTGCTGACCTCAGGCGCGACCACGAGGTGAATGTTGCCGTTAGGCATGATCACGGGAGTGAACTCGAGTTTGACGCCAAACTCCTTGAAGGAGATGGTGACGGCGGTGAATCCAGCGCCAGGTTGCACGATGGGAAAAGGGAACTGGCCGCCAGCGAGGAAGCTGGCTTTCTTGCCGTTGACGGCGATTAGATTGGGCTCGGCCAGAATCTGAAGAAGATTCTTGCTCTGCAGAGCTTCGATGACCGCACCGAAATGAATATCGGGGCGAAATAAAAACAGGTTCAAGACATTGCTGACAGTTTGGGTGGTCGAAAACGGACCACTCTGGCCTTGCGTTTGAGTGACACTCTGAGGGCCAAAGCCTCCGTACTGGCCGGTGGTGGCACTTCCGATGGTATTACCAGCGCCGGTAGAGAAGAAGTTAGAGCCGAGTTGAGTGAAGGCGGAGCGGTCAACCTCGGCGAACTTCACTTCCAACAGGACTTCTTGAGCGCCAACGGGACCGAAGGTTAGCACGTTTACGACATTCTTCGAATATGCGGCGGCCAGTTCTCCGGCACGCTTGGCGACGTCCTCGGTGGTGACGTGGCCGGAGAGCACAATGGCAGAGCGGGAAGGGGAAACAGTAATCTGCTCTTCGGGGAACACGCGATGCTCCTCGTCGGAGGCGGCGCTGACATCAACATCGACTCGGAGATCGAAGCTGCGGGAACGTTCGAGTTCGTCCCAAATGAGCAGGGAGACTTCGCCAGGGGAGCGGCCATGAACGAGGATCTGCGTGGGAGTAATAACGGTGGCGAAGGCGACCGAGGGGTCGGTGACAGAGATGCGCTTGAGGCGCTCGGTGGTATTGATGAGCAGAGACTTGTCGACCATGACGCGCAACGGAGCCGAGCCTTGCGGCTGAGCGGACTGGGGCGGAAGAGTGGTTTGCGTCGATGGAGGGACCTGCTCCTGGGGCGAGGGGCTGGCGGGAGTGCCAGGTTGCTGGAGAGAGGTTCGACCAAGGGAAGAACCGGTAACCCAGAGCCATAGTGCGACAGCCGTCAAAAGTGTCCTGCGAAACTTCATCGTTTGATTCCTCTCCATATGAGGAAACCTGCAATGCAGTACTGAGAGGCACAGGCAAAAACCGCCTCTTCAACTATTTGGGCTCTTCACTCCCTTGTTCGGGGAAGCTGACGATTTCTTTTTTCTTGTCACCCTGATAAACCTCAACACCGAGAACCGAGGGGGAGGGGAGCGGTGTTTGAGTCTTCTGGAGCTTTGCGTGATGGAGGCGGACCGACTGCGGTGCGGCGGAGGGGGTGCCACCTTGATAGAGTCCCTTGGCGTTGGCAGGGGCGACTCCGTCCTGCCGAGTATCGAGGGGGTTGCGCAAGGCGAGCTGGATACGCCCTTCGGAACTGGCCAGCGTGAGCCGTTCAGCATCATCGGGGGAAACCAGAAGGGTGATGACCGGGGTATTCTGAGCATCGCCGGAGGCGTTACGCTCCAGGCGCTGACCGGAAGCAATCACGGCGACGTTCTGCAAAACCGTGGTGGTCTGACTCTCAGAGGTGCCGTTGGGCGTGCCGGTGAGGAGGATGTCAACGCGGGTGCCGGGACCAACAAACCCGGCGACGGAGACGACCTCATTGACGCGGACCGAAACGGCGCGCATACCGGGCGGAATCAGTGAAGGTAAACCGGAGCCAGCATTTTCCGGAGCGAGCTTGCTGGGTAGGATGAACTCACCCCTCGAAATGGGGAGGATCACGCCACGGCCCATCACTTTAGACCGCGCGCTGTAAGTTCCGGCGGGCAGGGCCGAGGCAGGATATCTGACGGTACGGACGTCATGCTCTTCGATTCTGGCTCCGACCTGAATGTCATCGGAAGCCACGAGGACGTCGGTGCCGGGCTCGCCAATGGCCGGGCCTCTGCCTTGCAGGTTTTTGTAAACGACGAGACTGACGAAGGCACCCAAGGCTAAAGCCACGGCCCCGATCATCAGCAAACGTGTACGGTTCATAACACTCCGGTAAAGAAGCGGGAACACCAATCCGAGCGGTGAGGCCACGCGCCGAGATTTCGGCGGTCATCGCCCCCGCGCAGCACCGCGCAAAATCCTACTGAATCGAACTAGCTACGTTCGAGAAAACACTGTTTGCGTTTGAGCCGATCAGTCGAATAGTGCCGACGACTATCACCAGAATGACGGCCAGCATGACGGCGTATTCTGCGATGTCCTGGCCTTTGTCG
>DATNKA010000563.1:0-2980 GCA_035603655.1 Candidatus Acidiferrales bacterium
TGGCTTCCGGCAATTTTGTGATGCGCCGCAATCTGTGCGAGCTGGGCTTGCCATCGTGTCATCGTGCTGGCGGCTTGCGCAACCGGCAAAACGGCCTACTAACAGGTTCGGCCAAAAAATATTGTTAAGTCAGCGCCTTAAGACCTAATCTTGATGTACGGTTTCAGGCCGGTCGCCGGCAAAAACCCTCTCCACCCGATCTCCGGCAGAGAATCCGATTTCCAGCGGATTCGCGTTTCGGGTGGATCCAATTTCTAGTGGGTCCAAGGCTCGCCGCGGCGAAATGCAAAATTATCGGCGTAGGCGACTTGCCGATGCGCCGGTTGTTTTGGTTCGAACACCTGGTAAGCGACGCCCTCGCGCTCACAATAGGCGACTGCCTCTTCCTTGGTCTCAAAGTGAAGCGTCACCTGCTGCTTCATGTCGCCAGAACTGGTCCAACCCATCAGAGGCTCGACGAAACGCGGCTGCTCCGGTTCATAGTCGAGCTGCCAATCCTTGGTCTTGGCCTTGCCGGATTGCATGGCGTTTTTAGCAGGCTTGAAAATACGGGCGGTCATGGAGGTCGGACCCTTTTAGGAGCGTTCGATGGAGAGAGCACTGAATGGAGCAGGCCGAAATTAGCCGGGGATCACGCAAAATTCCTGTCCCAAAGCTAGATCGCTGATTCTCCAGCCTTTGATGTAACATCCGCCGAAATGGTATATTCATTATGTCGTCCGGTGACAATCTCGCCGGGCGACAAGACCCATTGCCCGCCGCTGCCCTGTCCGCCACGGACGCATCACATCGAAAACGCCGCCCATGAAAATTAACGCCACTCTGCCTGAAAAAGGACGCGACCTCCGGCTCGATCTGTTCCGCGGCGTCGCCAACTGGGCGATTTTTCTGGATCATATTCCGGACAATGTCGTGAACTGGGTCACCACGCGGAACTACGGTTTCAGCGATGCAGCCGACCTCTTCGTATTCATTTCAGGCTATACGGCCTCGTTCGTCTACGCGCGGATGATGCTGGACCGCGGCTTTATCGTCGGCGCCACCCGTTTGACCAAACGAGTCTGGCAGCTCTACGTCGCCCACATCATCCTGTTTGTCATCTACATCGCCTCGATCAGCTATCTGGCGCTACGCTTCGGCGATTCCGAGATCATCAACGAGTTCAATGTCGCAGGATTGGTCGATCAGGCGACCGAGACGTTGCGCCAGGGCTTGCTGCTGAAGTTCAAGCCCGTCAACCTGGACGTGCTTCCGCTCTACATCGTTCTGATGGGATTTTTTCCGCCGGTTCTCTGGATCATGTTGCGGCAACCCAACCTGACGATGCTTGCTTCGATCCTGTTGTGGTTGACGGCCCGGCATTTCGGCTGGAATTTTCAGGCCTATCCTGCCGGGACCTGGTATTTCAATCCGTACTGCTGGCAGGTGCTGTTTGTGTTCGGCTCGTGGTGCGCACTTGGCGGCGCCAGAAGCAACCGCTGGCTGATCGATTCTCCGATCACGCTCTGGGTCTGTATTTTATATCTCCTGTTTGCGCTGGTGATGACCATGGCGGGCCGGTTTCCGGATTTCGGCAACATGTTGCCGCACTGGCTCTTTGCGACATTCAACCCGAACGACAAGACCAATCTCGCGCCCTATCGCTTCATCCATTTTGTGATGATCGTCATTCTCGTCATTCGCTTCATACCGAAGGATTGGCCAGGGCTGGAGTGGAAAGGGTTTGATCCCGTGATCGTCTGCGGCCAGCAGTCACTGGCTGTATTCTGCGTCGGCGTATTCCTGTCCTTTGTCGGACATTTCGAGCTGATGCTGAGTTCGGGCTCGCTGTTCGCGCAGCTTTTTGTCAGCATCACCGGCATAGCGATCATGACCGTCGTCGCTTACTACATCTCATGGTCGAAGCGGCAGGATAAGCCGGCCAAGGCG
The DNA here is from genome assembly GCA_035603655.1 of Candidatus Acidiferrales bacterium. Classification (GTDB taxonomy): domain Bacteria; phylum Acidobacteriota; class Terriglobia; order Terriglobales; family Acidobacteriaceae; genus Sulfotelmatobacter. Next base: position 1,930 of record DATNKA010000563.1, read on the forward strand.
CCAGCGCCGAAGCCGGCCTGACGGCCATAGCGAGGCGCTCCAGTTTAGCTTTCGGATTTCGGCCGCGGCTTTGGAGCGAGCAGCTGTCCGCGCGAGGAAAATCCCTGCCACTCCGTGCTCCAGCCGACCTTAGCGGCATGACCGCGCTTTCCCTGAAGGGCAAATGTCGCGCCTTGCGGATCGGAACAGTGGGCGATCCAGAGGCCACCAGGCAATTCGACATCGTTACACGAAGCCTGGCCGCCTCCCGCCCTGACCCGCTCCGCCGCGGCGTCCAGATCCTCGACGTTGAAGTAGAAGAGCCAGAATGGCAGCGGTTCTTCCGGCCTTTTCTTGAACGCGCCGCCGATGACTTGCCCGCCCGCAGATAACGAAACATAAGCCTCTGTCAGATGATTCTCGGTATCAGCCTTCTGCCAACCGAACAGTTCGCAGTAGAACGCGACGTCCTTGACCAGATCGGCTGCAAACAGCTCTTGCCAGCCGATCCGGCCGAGCTTGCCGGAATCCGCAGGTTTCTGTGGCGTCGCCAGGAAGCGATCGACCACCGCAAACGTTGCAGTATGGGGATCGGCCACAACCGAAATGCGGCCGATATTGGTATCGGTAGGCGGTACGTACACCGCGCCGCCAAGACGCCTGATCCGATCAGCCGTTACGTGCGCATCCCTGACGCTGATGTACCCCATCCATCTCGGCCTCGCGCCCATTTTGCGGCCTGCTTCCGGTAACTCCATCAGACCGGCCGTCGGGACCTCGCCTGCGGTGAACAGCGCATAGGGCAGCTCTGACGTCGAAGTGGCCCTCGTGCCCCATCCGACGACGTCGCGATAAAAGCTAGCTGCCGCCGTCACGTCGGTTGTGATCAACTCGTACCAGGTGAAGTATCCGAGATCGTCGGCCAAGTCTCCGCCTCTCTGTTCGCGCCTGCAAAACCCGAGGCGCGGTTCAGCCGTAATGCGCGCTCAGTTCCGATGCAAGAAGTAGCGGGCCAAAGCTGTAGGTAGACAAGTAGACATAGCTCGGCGGGTTATTTTTTTGCTTGGACGTG
>DATNKA010000564.1:0-8465 GCA_035603655.1 Candidatus Acidiferrales bacterium
TGTTCGAGGGCCGCAGGCAGTTGATCATCTATCGCGCCTTCTTCGAGCCCGGAGTATTTGGCTGGCCCGACCACGCCTGCCGCGGATGCTCTCTGGGCGCCGATCAGGTTTCGCACCTGGCGCATCTGAACGCTCGTGGCACTACCCTAGCCTGGGCCTCACGCGCGCCGCAGGCGGACATCACGCGCCTGAAGGCGCGGATGGGCTGGGAGATGCCGTGGTACACCATGACCGATAGCTTCGACAAAGACTTCGGCGTGGATGAATGGCATGGCCACAACGTGTTCTTCCGCGACAGTGACAAGATCTTCCGTACATACTTCATCAACAATCGCGCTGACGAGGCTATGGGGACCGTCTGGAGCTACCTCGACATCACACCACTCGGCCGCCAGGAGACTTGGGAGGACTCGCCCGAGGGTTACCCCCAGACCCCGCCGTACAAGTGGTGGAACTGGCACGACAACTACAACGCCGAGGCCTCACCTCACCCGAAGTGGGTGGATATAAACACCGACCCTCAAGGAGCCGCCTTGCGAAGGCGCGACGAAGAGGCGAAGGCGAGCTGAAGCAGGACGACCGCTTCGTCAACTGCGAGCAGCCGCTAGAGATGGCAAATCTCGCCATCTCTTAACGGAATCTCTTCTCGCGAACAATTTAGGGCACGAACCTGTATCCAGTACCATGGATAGTACGAAAGTGTCTGGGTTGGGCAGGTTCAGGTTCTAGTTTCTTGCGTAGCTTTAAAATGTGGTTATCGACTGTCCTGGTACACGGATAGTTCTCATACCCCCACACTTCATTGAGTAGCTCGTCCCGGGAGATCACCTTCAACGGGTTTTTGATCAAATACGCGAGAATCTTGAATTCCTGATTTGTGAGAGTTACCGGCTGGTCGTTGCAATGAATTTCCATCGTCGAAAAGCATCCCTTGACCGCGCCAAATTCGAACGTGTCTGTGGCGTTGGAATTCGTCAGCCAGCCCTTCGTGGCATCCAGCGGTAAGTAGACGTTCCTTGTGTCCGTGAGGTCACTAACGGGTCTGGTCTGCTCCCGCTTTTTCTGCCTCGCCTCACCCTCAACAGCTGATTTCGGAACAAGTACGATCACCGGAAAGAAACGCGACAGCTTGCGAAAGACCTCTGGAATATCGGAAGCTGGCACGGAAGTCAGCTTTTCATCGAGGAAGCGAATCGCGTTTCCGTTGGGCTCCGGCCCGGGCTGCGCAAAAGGAGAAACTGCGGACTTGATTGCTGTTGTCATAGAAACTCCTCTTGATCACCCGCCGCACTCACCGAGCTTCCGAATCGGATTCTCCGATGGATTCCTTTTTCGGGGAGACCGGCTTCCAACTGAAATTGGTCTGGAGCGCTGCCAGACAGGCTTATCGCGCATGGTCCCGACAAGTTTGGCGCGCGCCCGTGCGAGTCGTGCTTTCACCGTCCCTTGAGGGACACGCAAGGCATGCGCCGCTTCTTTCGTCGTAAGACCGTCGATATCGCGCAACTGCAATGTTTTACGAAGCTTTGGGGAAAGCCTTTGAATACCCTCAACCAGCCGATGCCGTGCTTCCACGGTGGAGCAGACTTCTTCCGGGTTTGGTTTCGAATCGGATAGCCGTTCCGAAAAAGAGAGCCCGTCCTCCCCCTGCTCCTGGTCAAGCGAAAAGTAGCCACCATGGCGACGCCGTAGTTGCATCAGAGCGGCGTTGGTGACGATTGTCATCAACCAGGTTGAGAGCTGAGCCTGCCCTCTGAATTGCCCTAAATGTCTGTATGCAGAAAGCAGAGCATCTTGAACGGCGTCTTCTGCGTCTGGTACGTTTCCCAAAAAACGGAACGCCCTTCTGTAAAGCATCGGTAGGTGCCGGGACACAACGGAATTTAATTCCTCGGCGCGCTCGCCAAAGACGCCGTGGCAAGCTGTTGGCTCTCCTTCAATGAACGTCGTTATCGCTGACATGAGAGGATCCCCTCCGATCAAACTTCGGTGTCTAAGCTGACTCCTTACCTACAGCAGGGCGGGGCACTGTGCCTGACAAGGACCACGCCATGACCCCGCCAGTAGGTGGAATCGACGCTTGTGCCTTTGTCCGCGAACAAAAATTCGATGACCTTTCCCGGTTGCGCCTGGTCGGCACGCACGAATGCTTGCCGAAAGCGTTTTGGTATGTAAAACTCAAACACCTTTTCTCTAATCCTCTACTTGATCCTGTGAGTCTCGATGTTGGCCGCATTCAAGCTCCAAGTCCCATCGCAAGCGATAAATTCCCATCAGTGAATCAAACGTAATCAACGCAATGGACTTCCTTCTTCAAACCTGAACTGCAGGCGTGCCACTCCTTCGTTCCCTCAATCTTTTTCTCTGTCCATCCACTCGCGGACGTAGGCCGGACAGTTCTCGAGCTTCATACCATCCGCCTCGCAACCTCTTAGAAACCTTACTGCGTCGCGGTCCGCCAATCTCAAGTCTCGCAAATCCAGAATGATGTTTCGGTAGGCGCAATCGAAAAGCTCCTTCAGTTCCTCAACGTGCTCCGCCTCCATGCGCCCGCTGAGGCTGAACACGGTGAATCTGTGCCGCGCTGATCTCTCGATCCTTAACGTCATCGGTTGTCGTCGCGACGCTCCATTGCCGCCCATCCCGGCCAGTGATCCGAGTGGAGATGCCTGTCATCTCGACTCGATGAGCGTTCGCAGCACGGCTTTCAGCGCGACTCTTCCCTTTCGAGAGCCTGACTCAGTGCTCTCGAATTCGATCCAGCCTGCGTTGAAGCCATCAAGCATCCTAATGCGGGGTGTGGGGTTCTTCATGCCCTGCGATTTGAATAGCGACTCCCAAGTCTCGCGCGGTACCGGCTCCATCCTCACAGGGTGCCCAAGCAGTTCGGCGAAGGTGGTTGCGATGTCGCCAGGAGTTACACGACGCGGCCCCTCCAACTCGACTACTCTGCGGCCCCTCCAAGTTTCCTGGAGCAGTTCGGCGGCTACACGCCCAATGTCGGCAATGGCAACCATCGGTACCGACTTATCCAGTGGCTGCAGGAAGCTCGAAATCACGCCGTCATTGGTCGCCGAAGCGACATCCCAGCTACAGTTTTCCATGAACCATCCCGGCCGCAAAAACGTAATGGGCATCGACAACTCTCCAAGCGCCTGCTCGATGATGGTGTGCTGCGTAAGCAGGTTCGATTGAGTCGCCTGTGCGCCGATCGTGGACAGGTATACGACTCTGCCCGGACGCGCTGCTGTCAGCGCCGACCTCAACGTGCCGGCCGTCGCCCGCGCCTCCTGAAAATCTGGAGACGGATCGAAGTTCGGTGGAACCAGCACGAATACCCCTTCGGCTCCGTTGAATGCCGACGTGAGGGCCCCAGCGTCATTGATATCCGCTGCCACGAGGTCGCAGCCAAGCTGTGCCCAAGCTTCGCCTTTACACAAGTCGCGCACCACACCTCTAACAGGCCGGCCACCCTCTAGAAGGTTGCGTGCCACCTCTGCACCAACTTTTCCAGTGATTCCGGTAATTGCAAACATTGGATTGGTTTCTCCTTGACCGTTCGAAGGTGCCTCCGATCATCGCGGCAAACGATCGTAAGATTAAAGTCATAGCCAAACAAATGGTTAAGCGGCGCTTTTCGACTGAACAGTGAAGTCCTGAGGTGTTAGCACGTCGGTGAGGCCAATTCGACGAAGAAGCTCGGCACGGACGCGATCCGAAACCATATTGACAACTTCCGCTCCGTCCTGGGTTGGACCATCGTGGACACGGAACGGCCGCTTACCAAAAGGAGCGTCGACCACCTGGACGATGGCGTCCGCAACTGTGCGCAAATCGACGCCGTTCTTTTCGGAAAACTTCTTCGCTCCCTCAACCTGGGATGCGTTGCGCCCGGTAGTTTCGCGCATACTGGCGTAGACTGTGTGACCTGCTCGTGAGAGAGCCCGTGCCGTCAACGCTCCAAATCCGCTTGAGGCCCCGCTGATTGCGATTACCTTATTCACGATTGCCGTTTCTCCATTCCTCTGAGATTTGTGTCTTCACGTGAAATGGCTAATAGGCGAAGCCTCCGTTGGCACGTAGCACCTGAGAGTTCACCCAACCACCATCTGCCCCGGCGAGAAAGGAGACTACGCTCGCTATGTCGTCGGCTTGTCCCAGACGCTCCAGAGGCGACATTTTGGCAATCTCCGCGATCTGCTCTTCGCTCTTACCCTTCAGGAAGAGTTCAGTCGCGACCGGCCCTGGCGCAACGGCATTCACAGTAACGTTGCGTCCGCGTAGCTCGTTCGCAAGCACGTGTACGAGTCCTTCGACGCCAGCCTTTGACGCGATGTAGGGACCGTAAGTGGGAAAGGATTTCGCCAGAACACTACTCGAAAAAGCGATAATCCTTCCGCCGGCTATGATGTGCTGGGCGGCTTGCGCCAACACCAGAAAGGCGCCGCGCAAATTTGTCGAGATAACCTTATCGAACAAGTCCAGCTCCTTCTTACCGATTGGCGAAAGCGACATGATCCCAGAGTTGTGAACCACGACATCGACGCTCCCGAGCGTCTTTACTGTTTCGTTGAAAAGCCGCTCCACCTCACGAGCGCTTGAAACATCCGCTTGAATCGCGATGGCGTTGCAGCCGATTGCTTTGAGTTCTGCCACCACTTGGTCAGCTTCGCCTCCGTTGCTTAGATAATTAACGACGACAACGAAGCCGTCCCGCGCCAATCGCCTCGCCACCGCCCGTCCGATCCCTCGCGATGCCCCAGTTACTATCGCAACCTTTTTCATGGCCGCTCTCCTTTACGGGATGCACTTCCATCGCAGGATCCCGTTTCCTAGGTGAATTTACCGCTGCTCTAAACCAGGACGGTGCCTCCATCGACCACAACGGTCTGGCCGGTGGCGAATTCTTCCTTCATCAAGAACAGATAGGCTTGTGCAATGTCATGAGCTTCGCCGACTCGCCCCACAGGCAACCGCTTGCCCACACTTTCAAACAGCTGCTCCCTTTCCGATGAGCTCATGTTCTGCCACAGTTTCGTCCGGACCACTCCAGGAGATACAGCGTTAACCCGGATCGGCGCGAGTTCTACGGCCAGTGCACGCGTTAGAGCTTCGATGGTTCCGCAGACGCTTGCGGCCACTACCCATCCCTTGTGTGGGCGCCGGCCGGCGACACCCGTCGTAAGAGCGATCGAGCCGCCCCTGCGAATCTGCGTACTTCCATATTTGACCGCGGCAAGTGCAGACCAATAACGCAGTTCAAACGCGCTTCTGGCCTGCTTGAGATCCGTATCAGCAAGCTCGTGCAATTGCAGGCTGTCACCTGCAGTGAAAACCAGGTGATCAAAGGCGCCTACGTTCATGAAAAAGCTCTCAATAGCCTTTTCGTCCGAAACATCAACGGCATCTCCCCCTGCTTGTCCTCCGATAGACTCGATGGCTTCCTGCACTCGGGCTGCATTGCTCGAAACGATGACGACCTTAGCTCCCTGTGCTGCCGCCTCTTCAGCGACTGCAAACCCAATCCCCGACGACCCGCCTACGATGACGACCCGCTTATTCTCGATGCCGTTTTCTCGCTCCATTGAATTCTCATTCCCGTGCTGCCGACTTCTCAGTAGCGCACGGTCTCGCCAATCGTTTTGTTGTCCGCCCCTGTGATTCGTGGTGTTGTGCATCGTGCCAATCGCGGCTCGGTTGCCGAAGATGCAACACTGAGGCCACATGCAACGCGCTGAAACGAAACGCCTAGAGTAGACGATTGGATGACGAGATTTCGGGAAGTGCCGAATTTTCGGGAATTAGAAAAGAAGTATTTACTGCTGCTAGGAGATAAATCTGTGTTTCCTGATGTTCAGCTGCTTAATTTTCGAGTCCAGCGTCGATCGGGGAATTCCGAGTTTCGCCGCCGCACCTCCTGGACCAGCGACTTTCCCCTTGCATTCTGCTAACGCGGTTTCAATCATTACTTTCTCCTGATTCTGGAGAGTGTCCGGCAAAGGGCCAGCGAACTCTTGCCGGGCTGGCTCCGGGCCGGCCAGCCAAGCCTTTTCGATCCAAAAAGTGTCACCACTGGTAAGGATCACCGATCGCTCCACGATGTTTTGCAGCTCACGGATATTTCCCGGCCAGGGATACGACTGACACAGTTCCAGTGTATTGTTGTCGATCTTGCGGATTTGCTTTCCGGCTTTTTCGGCGTAGCGTTTTACGAAATACTCCACCAACATTGGAATGTCCTCCTTCCGCTTCCGCAGAGGAGGTACCTCAATCGGGAAAACGTTCAGCCGGTAAAACAAGTCGGATCGGAACGTTCCCGCGTCAATGGCTGCTGTCAAATCACGATTGGTTGCGGCTATGACGCGAACGTCGGTGGTAAGAATTCGGTTACCTCCCACTCGTTCGAACTGCCGCTCCTGAAGTACTCGGAGCAATGCAATCTGAGTCTCCGCGGAAAGCTCGCCAACCTCGTCTAGAAAAATCGTACCGGAGTGTGCCAGCTCAAAGCGGCCCTGGCGGCGTTGCACCGCGCCGGTGAAGGCGCCTTTCTCGTGGCCAAACAGTTCTGAGGCGATCAAGGAGGAAGGAATCGACGCACAGTTTACGCTGATGAACGCCTGGCCGGAACGTTGCGAGTGCTTGTGTATGGCGCGAGCAATCAATTCTTTTCCGGTACCGGTTTCGCCGGTGATCAGCACCGTGGAGTCGGTGGGGGCCACTTTGACAATACTGGAGAGCACGGTTCGCAGGGCTGGTGACGAGCCCACAATGTCCTCAAACATGAATGCCCGATCGATATGCTCCCTGAGAGCTTGATTCTCGTCGTGAAGACGGTCTTTCAGGCGTTTAATCTGTTCGAAAGCTTTCTCCAATTCAATCCTGGCCTGCGCCTGTTCGGTGACATCGATTGCGGTCCCGACAAATTCCACGAGGTCGCCCGACTCGTTCAAGACGGGATGCCCGACAGCATGGAGGTGCTTGATGGACCCATCGGGAAGAACAATGCGATAGTCCGCGTCATAGTTTGTTTTCTGGATTGTGGATCTTTCAAAGAGTTCCTGAATGCGTTTTGCGTCCTCAGGATGATTTCTATTAAGCCAAAATTCAGGGGTCGACATACCCTCATCAGGATTGACGCCGAACATTCGAAATATTTGCGGTGAGACGATGACTTTCCCTGATGAAACGTCGAGTTTCCAGCTACCTGTTTGGCTTATTCTCTGGGCCTCAAGCAAATCTGCTTCACTGCGTCGCAGCTTCTCTTCGGTGCGCATCCGTTCGGTCACATCCATGACTGTGCCGACGATTTCGTCGCCTGACTCAATCACCGGATGAGCGATAGATTGGAGGTGCTTTATCGTTCCGTCTGGAAGTACGATTCGAAAATCTATCTTAGAATCTGCCCACTCCTTCTGCGCCGACGCCAATCTTTTCTTTCTCTGCTCGAATCTTGGTCGATCCTCGGGATGAATCCTCTCAAAAAAGTCCCATGTGGGGTGAGCCATCTGCTTGGGATCGTAGTCATAAATGCGAAAGACCTCTTGCGACCAGAAGAGAGTGTCGGTACGCACATTCCAAACCCAACTGCCCGTGTGGGTCAATTTCTGTGCTTCCGCCAAATAAGCCTGACTCCGCTGTAGAGCTTCTTCGGCACGTCTGCGTTCTGTCACATCCACGTCGGTCCCAACATATTCGACAATATTTCCGGTTTCATCGAACACCGGGTGTCCGATCCCGTGGATGTGCTTTACCGTGCCGTTCCTCAGCACGATCCTGTAATCTTGCACAAAATCAGCTTTCTCGCGGAATGCCTTGTCGATCCGTTCGTTAAATCTGTCACGATCTTCCGGGTGCACCAGTCGAAGGAACTCTTCCCGATCTGGAAGGTTGGTTGTTTGAAGCTCTAATCCAAAGATTCGTAGCATTTCGTCCGACCAGTAAATACACTTCTCCGCGGCAGGGTTATAGGCCCAACTGCCCATCTTGGCGAGTTTCTGCGCCTCCGCCAGATACGCTTCGCTGCGCCGCAGCTTCTCTTCCCTGCCACGCAAATCCTCGTAAAGGTCACGGAGTTTGCGGGCCGTATCGTTGAACACTAGCCCGAGGTGAGCCAGTTCGTCTGCTCCGATCACCGAAATCTGCTGCTCAAACTCACCTCGTGCCAACGCTTTGGACCCCTCTACTACCCGCCCCAACGGCTCCGTGATACTGCGGGTGATTACTACCCCGAGGCCAGCGGCAATCAAGAGCGTGACGAATCCCGTGATTGGCACAGCCAGAAAGATTCGGCGTTCTGCACGCGAAATATTTAACGTTGCTTGCGCACGCTGCTCTTCAACCTCGCGGGTTACAACTTTGACTAACTCGGAACTCAGAGATTCCAGCGGCTGAACTTGTCGCTCGATCCGGAAACGCACAGCGCCCCACTCTCCCGATGCGGCCGCGGCTGCGATCGCATCCAGATG
>DATNKA010000565.1:0-3798 GCA_035603655.1 Candidatus Acidiferrales bacterium
GAGTCAACGGGAAACCGGAGGAACTCCTTGTCTTGATGGAAGGCGGCAGCCTTCTCTGGGTGGTACGAGCCGGATGAATCGAGAGGTTCACGTCCGGATCTGTGGGGGACTCGGGGTGAAAGTCCCCGGGTCTACCCGGCAAGTCACAGATTCAGCGCAAGGATGAAACAACACTCGCCGCCAGGCGGGGCCTGGAAGAAGCGTGGAGCAAAGACGCGAGCTGATGAACAAGAACCGGATAGGAGGCCTACGGTGGCGGGCGAGCCAGCCAATGATTGCGAAGCCCATATCCATCAAGCCCACTACCGCAGCGCAATGCGTTGCATCTGGCTACGTAGATCCATATCCGTGCGCTTGCTTTTTCCGCGTTGCCGGAAACGGCAGTGGCCCGCCCGACTCGTTCCCGCGGCCCGGCAGGCCCGGTTCAGGATTGTCCAGGCTTCGGCCTTCTCTTGGATTTGCTCATAGAGTCGGTACCGTCATTGACGGCGACTGGCAGAGGATATTCCCTGAAACGCCGCAACCCTTTTTTGAAAAATCTATTTCCATCGTCGGCTGGCCGCTGCAGGCCGATCCCAGGTTCAGCTCAGAGATCGGCTCGGCATTGAGTTTGGTTGGGGGCTGCGCACTATCATAAGCGCTAACTTAAGGACCAGGTTTTAGTCTTCGCCGACCTATTCTTGGTGGATGCGTATCCTCGAAGAGAACTGGAAAGTGCTTACGTCGTTCTTTCCCAAAGAATGGCAGCAAATGGCGTGGCAGTCAGGTGCGGTCGAGCGATTGCGCGGGTTTTCATCGCCTGATGTGCTGTTGCGTATGTTACTGCTCCATGTAGCGCGGGGTTACTCGTTGCGGGAGACGGTTGTACGCGCTAAGCTGGCGAACTGGACCGACATTTCGGATGTTGCCTTGCTCAAACGCCTGTGTAAGAGCGAGGGGTGGCTACATTGGTTGTGTATCGAATTGCTTCGGGAAAACGTCGCATACCGGCTCGAAGAAGGTACCAGTCGCACGATCCGGATTGTGGATGGCACCATCGTCAGAGAACCAGGCAAGACGGGCAGCCAATGGAGGATTCTGCACTGCATCAGACTGCCGAGTTTGGTGTGTGACTTTTTCGAGGTAACGGCCACGATTGGCGAAGACAGTGGCGAGTCCTTGAACCGTCTGCCTGTGGGTTCGCACGAACTCATTCTTGCTGATGCCGGCTACTGCTCAGTCGCTGGCATTGAGTATGTTTGGCAACATGGTGCTGATGTGTTGGTTCGCGTCAACCCTCAGAGCTTCGTCGCATACTCTACATGCGGCAGACGCATCTCCCTTCTTCAGCGATTACGCACTTTGTCCAAAGTGGGGCAGTTCGGCGAATGGCGGGTTGTCTTGCATGGTCAAGGTTCGGCGTTTACGGGGCGATTGTGTGCAGTACGAAAGAGCGACCGCGCGATTCAACAGGCTCATCGGCGCCTGAGCGAAAAGCGAGTAAGAAGCAAATGATCACTAGGCCGGGAACACTCGAATTTGCAAAATACGTGATCGTGTTTACGACTCGCTCCAGCGGTTCGACGGCGGACGTTCTGAGGTTCTACCGTATGCGTTGGCAAATCGAGCTCGTGTTTAAGCGACTGAAGAGCCTTGCCCAACTCGGGCACGTGCCCAAACATAACGACCGGAGTTCGCGCGCCTGGCTCTATGGAAAATTGCTTATCACGCTCCTGGCACAAAAATTGATCCGCATTGGGCGCGATATTTCCCCCTCGGGCTACCTACTCTCGGCGTGAGGGACCATGTAGTCCGTCGCGTGAATTCAGTTTCGCGCTTCACCAGATCCAGGAAGCTATCGAACCGCACGTCTCCTTACTGCAAACGCTTTATTCGTGGAATGAAATTGCACATGCTCTGGCGGAAAAGTCGCGCAACCGATCACTTCAATTGGCACAAACGGCGTGCCTCGTGAACATCGCTTCAAGACCGACTGATCGGAACGTGTGGCTAGAAGTCGACCTCAAATGCGAGTCGTGGCCCGTCCTCGCGAGTAACTTTAGACTTGCCCACCGCTCGGGCGTGATGCGTTGATCCCACGGCGCTGGAGCGATGCTGCGTCAACCTTGTCACACAACTACGTATGAACAATTCGCGACGTTCTGCTTGAGTTGACGCAGCGAAAGACTCGTGCCGCTGCAGTGTATCGTCGCACTCTTCCAATAGATTGCTCAGAAGTTTTCGATCAACCACGCGTTGTTGGTGGTTGTGTACTCCAGGAAAGCCAGATGGTGGCTGTCAGGAGAAGGGATGGCATACGTATCGTAGCCGCCGGCGGTTTGACGCAGCGGGTATGCGCGTCCCTGCTGATCAACAAAGAGAAGAGTGTTCGCTGCGGCTGAGCGGCTAGCCACAAACCAACCCTTGCCGTCAGCTGCCCATTCTATTGACTGAAAGGCAGACCAGCCACTCACACGGATATCTTGCAGCGTACCGCTCGCCAAAGACAGGATTCGGATACGGGCCGGCGGGCCTTCGGGTATCGCCAGGGCGATGCGCGAGCCGTCGGGCGAAATATCCCAGTTGGATTCCACGATTTCCGGCCCCGAGGTGATTTCCTGCCTTGCGAGTTCCTGTCCCTTGCCTCGGGTCGGATCAAGCGCATAAAACACGAGTTGCTTGTTCTCCCATTCGCTCAGGACGCACATAGTTGCGGGGGCTTTCAGGCACCGAAAATCGGAAGCAGGCCGCGCTTTGAATACCAGTTGCGGAGGGCCGCCCGAGAGCGGAGCTCGCATCACAAGCGGCCCTTTCGTCACTGAGTAGCCACCAGGAAAAGCAAAATACATGAGCCATTGGCCGTCCGGGCTGAGGTGAAGGGAGAGCTTGTCTTCCGGACCGGCGATGAGAGCTACCGCGGTACGCTCACCTAATCCTTGCCTGAAAATATCCATGCTGCTGCCATTGCGATTGGAGGCAAACAGGACGTACTGGCTGTCGGGGGTCCAATCCGAAGCAAAATCGTCACGGTCATTGAACGTGAGGCGGCGCGGGTTTTCGAGGTGGTGTTCCACAATGTCCCCTACATACACGTCAGCCTGCGCAAGGCCCTTTAGAGCCACCAGGTGCTTCCCGTCGCTGGTCACGCCCAAAGCTGATATCGAGCAGCCAGGCCAATGAGCGATTTGACGGGGCTTTCCGATCATCTTCCCCGAACTCGGATCGGTGTGGGCCTCTAGAAGACTGGCTCCTGATTCACCAGAAATGAAATCGTTTCGAGAGTAGACAATCCGTCCGTCGGGTAGAGATATTCCCGATGTAATATCCGGATCAGAAAAGGAGGCAGTGATTTTTCCCGTCTCCAGGTCAAGTGTTTCAACTACTGTATCTACCTTATCCGAGTCTGAAAAAACTCTTCCATAGGCGAGATGCTTGCTGTCCCAGCTCCAAACCGGGCCCTCCAGATACTCGTTTGTGGCGACCAGTATCCGATGCGGCGACTCTCCGTTGGCAGCCATGAGCCAAAGTTCTTTGCCCTTTCCGCGTGCGAAGACGATTTGTGAACCGTCCGGTGAGATAGCAGATTGGTTGCCCCCGTCCAGAAGCTTGACAGGGGCCTGACCTAAAATGGAAATCACCCAGACGCTATCCACGTTGGGTTGAAGACCGGTGACAGTCGCAAGCAGTCTTGTGCTGTCAGGAAACCAGCTTAGCCCACCGATAACGGAAGCTGGGGGAACAGTGATCGAGTGCATCTCTCCAGTTCTATTCACACGGACGTAGAGTCCGGCACTGTCGGCGTAGGCCAAGTACTTGCCG
>DATNKA010000566.1:0-8453 GCA_035603655.1 Candidatus Acidiferrales bacterium
GATGGTGTCCGTGCCTGCCGTCAGCGATGTCGTGGTACACGCTGCAGTGCGCGACGAAGTCACCACCACCGCCGAGCAGCCGGAGATGGTCGTACCATTCGAGGTGAACTTCACCGTCCCGGTTGGTACCGGGGGGCCTGCCGGCACCACCGTCGCAGTGAACGTCACCGATCCGCCCACCGTGGACGGATTCTTGCTCGAGACCACGGTAGTGGTCGAGGCTGCTTTGTTCACAGTGATGGAGGCAGTTCCCTTCGAGGCCGCATCATTGGCACCGTCTCCGCTGAAACACGCTTCCACGCTTTTGGTGCCTACTCCGCCCAGTTCACTACCCTTGACGCCTGACAACGACGCGGTAGAGTGGCAACTTGTGGTACATCCGCTTGCCGGCTTCAATGCGGAGGTGCCCAACGGTGTGCCGCTGCACGCGGTTCCGGAATAAAAGGTGACAGTCCCGAGGGGCGGCGCCAGGCTGCCCCGGCCGGTTGCAGTTACCGTCGCCGTTACCGTGGTTGTGCCCGTAACTGTAATGGACGTTGGACTGGCGGCCAGCGTAGTGGCACTAACAAACGTGGTGGTGACGGTCTTCCAGCCATTCACCAGGTTGGCAATGTTGGCGCTACCAAGACCGGTCGCGCTGTTGTAGCCTGCACTTTGCGGAAAGGCGGGATCAAACACAGTGGTCGAAAGGGAGAGCAATCCAACCTCATCACCTGCGGTGCCGGTAAAGCATTTGGTCGTGCCCGTGGCACAAGGCTGAACATTGTTGTCCTGGAGGCAACTCGTATTGTTCGCGCCGACACAGGTGCTCGTGTGCACCACCGGCGTCCGGTTTAATTCGTGGAAAATGCAATTGGGAGCAACCGAGCTATAGGTGCTGATGGCGAGAGGGTTTGATTCACACGTGTATACACTGGGCTTAGTGGTTGAAGTGTTCTCGGCTGTCGTGGTTCCATACTCGTTGCGGGCAAGGGCATAAAACGTGTAGTTTGCCTGTCCCTGGCGCGTGAGCTCAGCAGGACTGCCTGATGGGTTGGCCTGATTGATGAGCCCGATGATGCCAGTGAGCATGGGAGCGACAAAAGAAGTGCCGCCCGCCGACAATGCGGCCGCGTCGGAGCCAACTGCATAATTGCACGAACCTATATTGGAATCGCAAAAGACCAGCAGATGATTCCAGAACCCGCCGTCAGAGGCAAAGAATGACAGGTCGGGCAGATTCCGGAAAGACTTAGACGTGAAATTGCTGCCTAGGCCAACGCCGTACGCGCTCTGCCAGGTCGGCAGGGCGTAAATCGTGCTGATGCCTCCGCCACCGCCGTCTAACGTCAGACCTATTCCGCGAACGTTACACAACTCTGCCGGCGTTACCCCAAGAAGTGCTGCCGCCACGGTGCTGCCGCAGGTATTGTTCCATGACTTCTCCGGCATGTAGGAAAGCGCCGATCCATAGGGCGAGGTGTCTTTGCTATTCCAGTATGGAGTGGGAATCGTTCCGCCAGTTTCGTAGACATCCGAGAAATCAGTCCCGCCTGCCGAAACATTGTAAGGAGTCGAGGCCAATCCGCTGACCGAAATACCGGTCTCCCCGATGCCAGATGCGTCGCCGCGATCGCAGGTGTCATCGCCGCTGTCGCCGGCAGCGACGACCGGGGTTTGCCCTTCTGCGACCGCCTGTTCCCACAGGGTCTTGTAAAAGCTGTTCGTCTCGAAACCAGTCGAGTTGGTCACCAATTGCGCCTCGCAAACCCCGTAGCTGACGCTGATCGCTGAAACGGAGCTGGCCAGATGATCGACCACGTAGGTACCCGCAAGATCGACCCCGGAGGTGGTCGAGGTATCGGCGCAAGCAACAAAGTCAATGATTGCGGCCGGGGCTGTCGTCCCGACCCACTCCGCATCCAGGGAAGCTTCAGCCTGAGCGTCGCCACCCAACGCCCCTGGATTGTTGCAATAGCCGCTGATGCCGAACATCCAGTTGACCCCGCCATGAGTACTGTTGGGAGTAGCTGGATACGCGGGAAGCCCAAATTGAGATCGAAACGTGGTAACGTCCGTCTTTTGGATGTCGGTGGGTTCGATCACCGCCAGTGTCTGTCCCGCGCCATTGATCGGTTCCGCTGCCTTCAGCAGGGGATTCTCATTGTAGATCGTGTAAAAATCCTGCGGGCCAACGGCCAGAAACTCGGTGTTATCGGCGGCGAAAGTGAGCAGGGGACTGCCGCCGGACTCATGACCGTTCTCTCCCACATGCTGCCACAAATGTGTTTTTGCATCTCGATGGATTGGACCGTCCACATGCACCATAGGCTTGGGGAAGAAATCGTGAAGGGAACGAAAGCCCGCAATTACGGGTGCCAGGGCCGCCGGTACGTCAGGCGAACTCATGTTGGCAATGTGTTGCCGGCCATTCACATTCAGCTTGTGAATCTCGGTATGAAACGCGTCCCGCACTTGTCCGGCGGTTCCGCTGAAAATGATTGACGTCCTGCCCGCCGGAACCGTATCCACCCTGAAGCCGTGAGCTTCGAGCCACGTGGTCACGGCGGAAATGTCTGCCTCCGCGATCCCATAGCAGGCGCCGAATTGTTCTGCACTGAGCCATTGGTGAAACTGTGGTGAGCGGCTATTGTGCATCTGGTCGATATGCGTCATCAGAGCTAGTTCCTGCTCGGGGCTGCGCTGGAGCATTAGGATGATGTGCTCCATCGGAAGGCTGTCATCGACGCTGCCACGGTCGAACTCTGCGCGAGCAAGCCAATGGACGCCGCCCTTGAGCGAAGTCCGCACGCCATCATTCACGTTTTCGGTCACGCGGGGAATTGCCAAGGACGAGCAATCGGCTGTCGCGACGCTGCCGGCAACCATGGGAATGCTGAAGCACGCGAAAGAGAACAGAAGGGCTACTTTCGTCACTGACGGCCAGTTCCGTGTGTTTTGCATTAGGGATTATTCCTCACTTCTCAGATCTGCGATTGAATTCCTGGGGGGCTCCAGTAGAATCCTCGGTCAGGTACAGGTTCTGGGCAGGGGACGCGCAGTACTGTTTCCGGCCTGTTGGTGTAAAGAAAAGCGGGACCAACTATACACGGTTTCGACTGCTTGCGTTAGTGGGAAAGCACATCTTCCAGTAAAGATGGCTATTTCATTTCGGATACCCACTCATTGACCCAGCCCATGAGCGCTGTTCACAGCGATGAGGCGCCGGCGAATCGAACGCTTCGCCAAATTATCCCGAATGACCGGGACCGGCTTTCCGCCTGGCGCGGCCAGAATGTATCCGCCAGCGGAAAAGCCGCATTGATCGGGCGCTAATCACAGCGGCAGGGCTGGATAGCGCCGATCTTCGCGATTGCCGCGCAATTGGCTTGTTCCGCGATTACGCCATGCGGCGCTTTCGAACTTGACAGCCGGGCCAGGGCGCCAGAGGTCAGCGCGTCTTCATCGTATGACCGTACGATGACTGACGTTTACGCGTGGTATCCCGGTCGCACGGCGGGGATGTCCTCGGGATGTCCGACTAGACCAAGCTGGGACACATGGGGATACCGCCCAGGAATTCCGCTACAACGGTCCCCATCCTTTGCTTTCTCGCATGCATCTTAAGTAGTATCCGCGCAGCACCAGGCCGGATTAGCTCGGTTACTGAACGGGAAATCGAGGCGAATCGCAGGCATATTCCGCGATATGGCAGCTCAAACCCCATCATGTCTTCTAGCGTCGCCTCTACCAACGGGTTGATTAGCCAGTTCTTCGAGTGGTTCGGAGATTTGGGCATATTTTGTTGGCAAGTCTTGCGAGCTGCAGTGACGCCCCCTTTTGAATTCCGCGAATTGCTTCTGCAACTCGACGAAATCGGCTCAAAATCTCTACCTTTAGTAGCTTTGGCTGGTGCCGCCACTGGAGTTGTACTCTCCATGGAAGCGCGTTACAGCCTGACTAGATTTGGCGCCAAATCGCTGCTTCCCGCCGCAATCGTGTTCTCTGTGATCCACGAGACCGGTCCGATCATTACCGGTCTGGTGGTGAGTGGCCGAGTAGGCGCGGGGATTGGTGCGGAGTTGGCTTCGATGAAAGTGACGGAGCAGATCGACGCCATCGAAGCATCCGCAGTAAACCCTTATCGCCTGCTGGCTGCGACCCGCATCATGGCTTGCATCCTGATGCTGCCTTTGCTGACTCTCGCCGCTGACGCATGCGGCTTGGTGATGGGCTGGTTTGCACAGGCTCTGGTGGAGCCGCTCTCATTGCACCAGTTCATCAATAGCGGTTTTAAGGGGGCCGATTTCAATGATTTCCTGCCACCCACTTTTAAGACGGCTATATTTGGCTTGATCATTGGGTTAATTGCGTGTTTTCAAGGGATGCGGACCCAAGGAGGCGCCGCAGGCGTGGGCCGTGCGGCCACCAGTTCGGTGGTTTTGTCTTCCCTGTTCGTCATCTTAGCCGACGTCGTGCTCGTGAAAGTCATTCTCATCTTCTTCCCTTGAACGCTTAGCTGTGAAATACGTATGGATACAATTCAACGAATTGCGAATCAACCCGAAATGAAGCGCGGCGAGGGCAGGAAAGACACAGGCGTGCTGGCGGTCGCCGTCAAGGACTTGCACAAATCCTTCGGAACTCAGAAGGTTTTGAACGGCATCTGCCTCAACGTGGCAACCGGCGAGACCTTGGCGGTGCTAGGTCGGAGCGGCACCGGTAAGAGCGTATCGCTTAGGATCATCATCGGCTTGGAAAAGCCTGACTCTGGATCGGTGCGCATCCAAGGGGAAGAAATTACGGGTCTGACAATCGACGAACTCGGCAGCGTCCGGTTGAAGATGGGGTTTCTGTTTCAGCACGCCGCTCTTTACGATTCGCTCAATGTCGCGCAGAACGTGGCTTTTCCGCTGCTACATCATAAAAGGGAGATGTCAAAGTCTGAGCAGGCAGACCGAGTGCAAAAATTACTGGCGGACGTCGGAATGGAAGGTCACTTAGAGAAAATGCCCGCAGATATCTCCGGTGGCATGCAGAAGAGAGTAGGACTGGCGCGGGCACTGATTTTGGAACCGGATATTCTGCTTCTCGACGAGCCCACGGCAGGTCTCGACCCGATCAGTTCCGGCGAGATCGATGATCTGGTTCTCAAGCTTCAGCAAGAACATCACATGGCGTCCATTGTGGTGACGCATGATCTGCACAGTGCAAAGACGATTGCGAACCGTCTGGCTCTGCTCGATGACGGGAATGTAGTGATCGAGGGCACTTTTGAAGAACTGCAGAAGAGTGACATCGAGTTTGTCAGAGAGTTTGTGAAGCATTCGTAGGAGAACATATGTCGAGAGCGGCGCGCCTGGGAATTTTCATAGTTGCGACACTAGCAATTCTGGTGACTGGCGTCTTCATCATCGGAGGCAAGCGGTATCTTTTCAGCTCCACGTACCGATTGAAATCGCAATTTGCCGATGTGGTGGGACTGGATGCGGGAGGCGATGTGCGCGTCGGCGGGGTTCACGTTGGTACCGTACGCAATATCGTGCTGCCCCACAAGCCAGGCGATAAGGTCACGGTAATCATGGATCTGGACAATTCCACGCACGAGATCATCAAACAAGACTCCGTGGCCACCATAGAAACCGAGGGACTGTTGGGCAATCAATATTTGGCGATCTCAATGGGGTCGGCTGGGACAGCCAATGTGCAGGATGGCGAGGTCATCGCCAGCCATCCCCCCCTCGAAATGGCAGATCTGCTGCAAAAGACGAGTGTGATTCTGGATAGCAGCCAGCAAGCCATCCAGAATGCTACTCGCGCGACGGCGAATTTGAACTCGATTAGCGCCAAAATCGACAGGGGGCAAGGAACCGTGGGAGCGCTGGTGAATGACAAGAAACTTTACAACAATCTGGCGCAGACTACGAGCACCTTGAACGACACCATGGTCTCGGCGCAAGCGGGAGTTAACGACTTCCAGGAAAATATGGAAGCTCTGAAACACAATTTTTTTGTGCGCGGCTATTTCAAGAGCCGCGGCTACGAAGATTCAGCGGAACTTGCAAGGTATGAGATCGAAAGGCTGCCGCAAAGCACACCGATCAAGGAATTCACCTATTCAGCGAAGCAGCTTTTCGAAAAGCAGAATTCGGCCAAGCTGAAGAATCAAAAATCTTTGAGGGCCGGCGGTGAGTTCCTCGCTGATAATCAGTACAGTTTTGCGGTGGTTGAGGTGTCGGCTGGCATGGAAGGCGACACCCAGAAGGATTTGACGCTAACAGAAGCTAGGGCCATGGTTGTGCGCGAATACCTAGTTGAAAACTTCGGATTTGACGATAGTCAGCTGAAAACTCTCGGGATGGGCAAGCAAGCGGACGGAAAGGGGGACGCTCCCTGGGGTACGGTGCGGATCGTCATCTACCCAGCCGGAACCGAAGTTCCGCCTAGTAAAGAAACGGGCGCTGGTGTCTCATCTAAATCAACGTCGCCGCAACCGGTTCAAGGCTCGGTTGAAGCAAAGCCGAAATCGCAATAAGTCCCTTGAAGTTGACGACACGCGGTACGCACCACGGAACAACGGCGGCTGATCGTTGGCATATCCAGGATTCGCCCCGGCATCTCGACGCGGCAACCCTGCTCGAGCTTGCCAGAAAACGAAGATCCGCGTATCGATCGCTCGACGGTCTATCGCACGATCGACAGGCTGAAGCGCCGTGGCCTTATTGATGAGCTGGACCTCATGCATATCGAGGGCGAGAAGCACTATTACGAAGTCAAAACCAACCATGATCATTGCACATGGCCTGCTTTCAGTGCGGTGCCGTCATGGAGTTTACGAGCAAGTCGTTCGTGAAACTGAAGAGAGCAATGGCCACACGGAGCTGCTTCGAGATTCGCGCGATTCGTCTGGAAGTGGGAGGCGTCTGTGAAAAATGCCGTACCCGTCAGGCAACCGCCAACAGCGAGCTTATCCACGCCCATTTTGCACGTACCAACTGCGTGTCCCAAACTCGCCGAGGCGGGGCAGGCAAGGATTTGTATATAGCTCCACAGATTTCTCGGTAATCTTAAGCCGATTTTCGCTCCCCTTGGCTGCAATTAGGGTGGCAATGACTTTTTTTTCACTCCGCGTTAGTCTTGCTGGTTGATTTTGACTGCGAGTCATGCGTGAGCACTCTTTCCGTCACTTCCAAGAAACGTTCGGTTCTTTGGCGGCGCGTATTCCAGATCGAACTGAGCGTGATGTTCGTCGGGTTGGTGGTTTATGCCATCCTGGCCTCGATCAACCAGCCGGCTTCACTGTTCGTCATCATGATTGCCAGCCTCACAGTGGGCAACCTTCTCGTTCCTCTCCAATTAGCCTGCCGTCGCCTGTACGTGACGCGCCCGTTCCCGTGGAACTGGGTCGCGTTTTTCCCGATCCAACTCATGTTCGGGGTGATTTGCGCCGTGGCCGCGATTCTCTTCCTGCAGTTGACCAAAGTTGATCGCGAGCCGTTCTCGTTTCTCTTCGCCAGGATCGGTTATTTCGTCATCGTCGTCACGGTGGTCAGTAACGTTGTCCTGTTTGGTGTGGAAGAATTGCAGCGAAAGCTGAGAGAACGCAACCAACAGCTGGAGCAGACTGTCGAGAAAGGCACCGTCGCGCTGCAGCAGCAGGAGGAAGAACTCAAGCGAGCGCGCGAGATTCAGCAAATGCTGCTGCCCAGCACGTTGCCGCAGCTTGCCGGAGTTCAGATCGCCGGAGCCTGGCAGCCTGCGCGTGAAGTCGGTGGCGACTACTTCGACGTGATTCAACTGGACAAAGATCGCCTCGGCATTTGCGTGGGCGATGTCGCCGGAAAAGGAATCACTGCCGCGCTGCTCATGGCGAATCTCCAGGCATCCTTTCGCGCCTTCGCCACGATCGAGGCATCGCCTCAGGTGGTCTGTACCAAACTGAACAAGTTCCTTTGTGCAAACATCGCTTCGGGAAAGTTTGTAACTTTCTTCTACGCGGTGCTCGACGCCGAGGCACGCACTCTCACCTACGAGAACGCCGGACACTTGCCAGGACTTCTGTTGCGCAGCAACGGCACAACAGAAGCTTTGCGAGGAGGAGGAGCAGTGCTGGGTGCGCTGCCTGATTGGACCTACCAGGACTACACCGCGAAACTTCAACCGGGCGACCAGCTGCTACTTTCAACTGACGGCATCACGGAAGCCGAGAACGCCGAACTCGAAGAGTTCGGCGACGAGCGCCTGCTGGAAGCCGCTCGCGGACGCCACGGAAGCGCGCTCGAAGTTCAACGCGCCATCATGCAACAGGTCACGGCCTTCTGTGGTGGGAATTTCCGCGACGACGCAACCCTACTTGTTCTACGAATCTCTTGAGCGACGCCGGGAACCCACGCCATTGTTGTTTTTTGGATTCGATCAAGACGTCGCTCATATCGACGACGGCTACATGCTCCATTTTCGAAATCAACGTCCCG
>DATNKA010000567.1:0-4247 GCA_035603655.1 Candidatus Acidiferrales bacterium
GTCTTGAGTTGCCTTGGCCAACCCAAACAAAATCGCCGCCTGACGCACGAAGTACGCTTTTCCAATCACATGATTACCCCGTGGTATCCCAGCGCCACTTATTCCACGCAAAAGTCGAGCATTCGTTCCGGGACGAATGTGCAAAAGTGAACTTAGTGCCCTCGGGGCAACAGTCTTAAATCGGGCCGCTGCCAGTTCACTAGGCCACCAAGGCCGGAAACAGGCCATTCCCCCGCTAACCGAGGTGCCATTATTTCCCACCCGCCAGTCGTGTCGCCATCGTGCGCTCAACCTCTGTGGCGAGCGTCGTCATATGGGCCGATAATCTGGCGAACAACTCACGCTTGGAGCTGTCAGTAGCCAAGTCTCGTATCAGCGCGGCTTCCGCCGCATCGGCGCGGAGCTTCTCCAGGCTCGCCTGCATGTCCATCATGGGGCTTGGCCGGTTACTTCGGCGGCTGTAGTCCGGGAGAGTTGGCCCAATCGTTCAAGTGCGATGTGGTGTCGGCCCGACTGGCTTTCTTAAGAAGGGCATCTCGTGCGGTGCCGGGGGGAAGCTGAGCGGCTTGCTCGCGGACCTGATTAGCCCACGCTGATAAGCGTTCTTGAAGGCTCAAGAATGGCTTCTTGGAACCACGCCGTTGAAACATGACGCGCTCCTTTCCATGAGAGGAAGGCGGGAGCGCAACCGGCGTTCTCATCACAGATGAAAGCCACGATCCGGGCTGTGATGAGGCTAGTGTCCGCTTCCCGACATTGGATAGCGAGTCCAAATTTTAACTTTTATCGCGGCCGTGCGCGGAACGTTTATGGATCGATCAAAATCAAAACCGGCCATCAGGCCCGGAAACAGGCCAGTGACCCCGGTCCAGGTACTGGCCGAAATAGGCCATTCGCAGATTCAAAACAGGCCACAGAACGAACAGCGCCTCCGGGCTTAAAACGATTGCCCAGACGCGCTGCCGTAGAAAGCTGAGCCCGTTAATCCTCAGCTCGCCACAGGTACGGACCAGCGGCAGAAAGGTTGAGGCTTAAGCGGTGGCGGCTGCGTCTATCAGAGGCCTCCTCCTAAATCGCTCAGCCTTGGCAAGGGGTGAGTGCCCACTGTGGCGGCCTCATTCTTTCGGCTTGATGACGGTCTCGCCGCAGTGATCGCACCGATATACATTTGCCACCGGCCGGTCTTCGGTTTTCGGCAGCATCGCCGAGTAAGACATTCGGCCCCCGCATTCCGTGCAAATAGGCGCGGGTGCCCTGTCAGATTTCTTCGCCATGGCCGCAGGTCATTTATCCATTGCCATTATTTCCTAATGGAAACGGGAAAAAGTGGCAATTACCCTGCGTCAAAAGGGACCAATCAGGACACGCGTGACGGTGGATTAGGACAGAACTGCAGACGGTATTTATCCGGCTACCTTCGCCTGTGGAAAACTTTACGCTGACCCCTTGCCGGAGGAGGGATTTCATCACGCGCAAATTTACCGGCCAAAGGGGTCGCCGAGAGGTGACCCCTTTCGATTCCAGGATGGGGCAAACCGCCGAGTGTGAGGGCGATGCTCATTTGAGGAGCGCGGGAAAGCAGATTGGGACACTGAAACTGACGCTGTTTCAGGCCGTAGCTGTTTGGATGGGGGGTAGAGATTTCTCAGGTCTGCCACCCATCAACGGCCCCGCTTGCTTGGTGTCCCTCGCAGGTGGGGCCGTTCTGGCTTCCTGCTGTTGGACTTGAAAATGAAAGAGGCTGCCGACTCGAGGCGGCCTTACGTCTGTGTCGGGTGCAGCGCGACTTTCTCTGCCAGGTAGTTTTTCAAAACTTCTGCGAGACCCGCGAGAAAAATCACGTCGGTCTTTTGACCCCTGAGCAACTCGTAGCGAGCGATATGAGCGTCGATCTCTTTGCACTTTTCGCACATGGTTTGCGCTCCCCGCATACCCTGTTGAAATGGGCGGGAACGCAACCGGCGATCTCATCACCGATAGATGCCACGATCCGAGCGGTGACGGTTTAAGTATGATCCCGTGAATCTACGGACGCGAGTCAATTGAAAGAGGCCACTCGCGAAATCTAAAGGGACCATTCGCCTTGCGAAGGGATGGAAAGGGGCAGTACCCACCCCATGGTGCTGTCCTATACGGACACTCGTGGAGGGAAACCAGGACACTAAAACGAACAGCGCCTCCGGGCTTGAAACGATGCCCAGAGACGCTGCTTTCGAAAAGCTGAGCCCGATAATCCCCAGCTTGTAATAGGTACGGGCCAGACGCCAAAAGGTTCAGGCGCTGCGCTCGGGAAGGCAGATCAGGACACTGAATCTCAAATAGGTTTTAGAATGGATCGGGGCCGCAACTGCTATTCTAAGTTGCTCGCGTCGGTCCCCCAAGACCTGGTCCGCGGGTAAAAGCGGTCCCGGTCTAATCCGCCGGGGCCGTTTCTTTGCGGCAAGACCGGCAACGCTTTGTTAGCCATACGGCCGGCGAGATCGGAACGCGCTTTCACGCCGCTAATTAGCTCACAGGAGAAGCCTGTGAGACCCGAACTCGCAAAGATCGACAGTACGCTCGATGAAGCCCTGGTGAGGCTGGGCGCCGTTGTAATGCAGTTGGCCGATCCAGCGGTAACGCGGACGGCGGCCGAGCACCGAGCGCTTGCGGGATCGGTGCGTCAGTTCGCCCTTTGCGCCGAGCGATCAGCGGATCCTCGCGTGCACGCGCTTCGGAACGAACTCGAACGGCGGATTAAGCCGGTGTTGATTTGGAGCCAATCATCCTAGTGCTGTCCTAATTAGGATACTCGCAATTGTGAATTAGGGCACTGCAACCTGGCTGATATTCTTCCGGGATGTCGGACGCCGGACTCGGTTTCTTCCTGATCAGCGTGGTGCTGCTCCTCTTTGGCACCATGCTCTTTCAAATGATTCTGACCTATCGAAACCCAGCCACGACATCCCACGCGCCGACTATCCTGATGGCTGGGGGATATGTGGCCCTCATGCTCATTGGAGTGCTCTTTTTCAAGTGACCGGCAACCGCGAGTTCTTTTGGGGTGGTAGACAGAGGACGAGCAGAAATGAAAGAGGCCGCCCACTGAGGCGGCCTTACAAGGATTTGTCGTGGGAAACGATTTGACCGGCGACGGCCTTTGGACCCGTGCGGCCAGTATCAATGGTCGCGCATTCAAGGCTCATCCAACTACGGCAAATGGTTCTGGTTAGTCGAAGCGCGAGGCCCCTTGTTCGATGGGGTTCATTTGCACGTCTGGCGGAAGGCAGGGGACACGCTTGAAGCCGCACAGCAACTCGCCCGCGATCTCGGACCCATGACTGAGACCGACGAAAGCGAATTAGGACACTGCTAACTTCAAACTAGGACACAGGGGGTCAAATACGGACAGCACCCCCGCTCTCCAAAAGAACATATTGCGAACAGGGAACAAATAGTGTACATTTGCTCCCACACTGATTCAAACGTTTGTCCCGCTCGCGAATCCCGCCATAAGGAGCACCGAAATGTCCGCTACTGCCCTGCGTATCGTCGAAGGATCCTCCATGGATAAGAGTAAGGCCCTGTCCGCCGCGCTGTCCCAGATCGAGCGCCAGTTCGGCAAGGGCTCGGTGATGAAGCTGGGCAAGAACGACCGTTCGATGGATATCGAGACGATATCCTCCGGCTCACTCGGGCTCGACATTGCGCTCGGCGTCGGCGGCCTGCCGAGGGGGCGGGTGGTGGAAATCTACGGGCCGGAATCCTCAGGCAAAACCACGCTGGCGCTGCACACGGTCGCCGAAGGCCAGAAGAAGGGCGGCATTTGCGCCTTCATCGATGCCGAACATGCGCTCGATCCGGTCTATGCCCGCAAGCTCGGCGTCAATATCGATGAACTCCTGATTTCGCAGCCCGACACCGGCGAGCAGGCGCTGGAAATCTGCGACACGCTGGTGCGCTCCGGCGCGGTCGATGTGCTGGTGATCGATTCGGTGGCCGCGCTCGTGCCGAAGGCCGAACTCGAAGGCGAGATGGGCGACGCGCTGCCGGGTCTTCAAGCGCGGTTGATGAGCCAGGCGCTGCGCAAGCTGACCGCCTCGATCAACAAATCCAACACCATGGTAATCTTCATCAACCAGATCCGGATGAAGATCGGCGTGATGTACGGCTCGCCGGAAACCACCACCGGCGGCAACGCGCTGAAATTTTATGCTTCTGTCCGCCTCGACATCCGTCGCATCGGCGCCATCAAGGAGCGCGACGAG
>DATNKA010000568.1:0-21778 GCA_035603655.1 Candidatus Acidiferrales bacterium
AAGTGCTCCGAAGCCCGCGCCCAGGGAGAGTGAGCCGAGGGCAAGTGCGCCGAAGCCCGCACCCAGGGAGAGTGCGCCCAAGGCAAGTGCGCCAAAGGAGACCCACAGCGCTCCGCCGCCGCAAAGACAAGCTGCGCCGCCTAAGCACGAAAGCGCTCCTCCCCCGAAAGAGCCTAAGGGACGGTAGCGTGATTGACTCCATCGGCCAGTGCTGCTTCCGGCACTGGCCATTTTTCCTTGCAAGGACTTCAGGTCGCTGACGTTCTAAGCTTGAGCCCGGCCTACGAGGTGTTAGTTACGTAGGTGCACGAAAGTGCAGGTGCGGGTGCGGATTGAAATCTTCCTCTGCTACAATTTTTTACAACTGCCATGCCGCGAAAACAGTATTCTTAAGAGGAACGAATCGGCAGTTTCCGCGTAGAGCATGGTCAGAACGGAAGATGGCTAAGAGCGAGCGCTGACTAAGCGCAGCGCGGTGCGAGCAAGATCAAAGCGGGGCGCGACCGACGGTCTGAGATAACTATGTCATCCACGAAGAACAAACTCCGCCTCGCCGGCGCCTTTGCCTTTCTCGCAACGCTAGCCTTAACCATAAGCTGCACTGGTTTTTTCGTGAACCCCACCGTCTCGAGCATCACGATCGACCCGCCCAATCCGACAGTGAGCCAAGGGTTCACCGCGACGTTGACCGCGGCAGGAACCGACAGCAATGGCAACTCGATTACTTTGACGGGTGGCACGAGTTGCAGCGGGACGACTGTGTGTTGGTCCAGCGACACGCCCGCCGTCGCGACCATTACCACCGGCGGCCTGCTGACCGGGGTCTCGGCTGGAACCAGCACCATAACGGCAGCCTCGGGCACTGCCACCGCCACCACCACCGCGACGGTTACCTTGGGTAACGTCACCAGCATCGTTGTCACTCCAAGCTCCATCACGCTTCCCGTGAGCGCGACCGCTACGGGAGCAAATTGTCTGACCGCCATGGCGACCGCAGGAGGAACGCCGGTTAACGTCACTGCGAGCGTAACCTGGCAGGCAGCCGACAGTACCATTATCACGGTCGCAAATGGTGAAAACCCGATGTGCCCGCAGTCTACCGCTTCGGCGGGCACTACAACGATCTTTGCGCAGTACACCAGCGGCACTAATATCATTACCTCGAATTCGGTGAACGTCTCGGTAGGCCAATAGGCGGCCGGCTGCACTCTTGTCCACGGCGGTGGATCAAATCTGGGGACCATTTCTCGCATTCTTTGCGAGAAGTGGGGTCTTTGAGTTGTCCCTCCCAGCCTACACGCCCAGAACTTTAACCTTCTCTCCCCTCGCGACGGCGCGCAGCTCCCGTTCCAGCGTCGCCAGTGGCAGCTCACGGCGCAACGCGAGTTCCAGATACGCGGCATCGTAGAGCGCCCACCTTTGGTTTTGGACGATTAGTTACACCCACGCGCCAAGACTTCCCTAAAAATAAATCTATAGGCCGTATTTTTAATTTTCCGGTGACCGCCGCGCAGTCGGTGACAGAAGTCCGTCTCGTCCACGGCCACTCGTAAGTTGTCATTCTGCCTGGCGACAGTATCATCGTGAAGAGCGGCCTTATTTCACTTACATCTGGCCTCCCAACGATCGCCCTATGTCTGACATTCGCTGTATCGGTATCGCCACCGGAGGCGGAGATGCGCCCGGCCTCAACGCCGTCATTCGCGCTGCCACCAAAGCTGCCATCCTTAAGTACGGATGGAAGGTTATCGGCATCCCCGATGGTTTCGACGGGCTTATCTGGCCGGAGAAGTCGTTCGAACTCACGCTCAAGGAGGTCAGCGGGATTCTGCCCCGTGGCGGCACGATTCTCGGCACCACCAACCGTGGCGATCCATTTCACTACAAGAAAGTGGAGCGCGGGAAGGTAGTGGAGCGCGACATTTCCGCAAAGGTAGTTGCCAATGCCGCTAAGCTGGGCATCGACGCCATCATCAGCATCGGCGGCGACGGATCGCAGAAAATCGCCTATGAGCTTTTCAAAAAGGGAATGAAAATCGTAGGTGTGCCCAAGACAATCGACAACGATCTTTCCGCCACCGAGGTCACCTTTGGATTTGATACCGCGCTGCACACCGTCACCGATGCTCTCGACAAGATTCATACCACTGCGGCCTCGCACCATCGCGTGATGGTGGTGGAGGTGATGGGACGCGACTGCGGCTGGATCGCACTCGAGGCGGGCATTGCCGGCGGGGCTCATGTCATCCTGATTCCGGAAATTCCGTTCACCGTCAAACACGTTTGCCGTCACATTGCGGAACGCGAGAAGGTCGGCAAGGATTTCACGATTGTCGTGGTCGCCGAAGGCGTGAAGACGCCGCCGGAGCTGAAAGAGAACCGCCGCGCCAGTTCGATCGGCAATCTGCTGGGCAACGCCATTGCCCGTGGCTCCGGTAAAGACGTACGGGTCATCGTCCTGGGACACATTCAGCGCGGCGGCACGCCCTCGCCCTTCGATCGCATCCTGGCAACGCGCTTTGGGGTGGCCGCTGTGGATCTGATAGCCGCTGGAGGTTTCGGTATGATGGTAGCCTTGCACGGTGACACTGTAGTCTCTGTGGACGTGGCCCATGCGATTGGCCACCTGAAGTCTGTGAATCCCAGTGGACAAATCGTGCGGACGGCACGCGCCGTGGGCATTGGCTTCGGGGATTGAGAAGAACCAAGAATCGCGGAAGTGACTTTAGTAACTTCCCGGGGATGGCCCGGTCACGTTTTAATACGAAGGCGTTTTCTTTAGGGAACTATATCGATGACTATTTTGGGGATGTGTCTAGTTGTTCAGGTCTGCCTGGCATTCGGGGTGGCTGGGCTATTGTGGCCGGAGAAGCTGATGCCGTTCTTCGAAGTCCTGATGTTCCCGTGGGCAGCCAGCTATCGGGGAATAAGGGCAAACAGCATTGCCGCCATCGGACTGTCAGTTCTGCTTTTCGCCAGGTTACTCTCTGGCGTCCGCTAAGCCCCTAAAACAATAAAACTCCAGAACTGTTTCCAGAGCGATTTTGCCTCCGGCGACGCGCGATTGACCACCCTTCGATTCACCTCGGGGTGACGGAGTGGTCCCCGTCACACCACCGCCTCTCAAATAGAAAGCAATCGGTGAAAGAAGGACCGATAGCGTTGCAGCGCGATGCGAAGATCCTCGGTGGAAACATTGTCACCGCGATCCCACTGCTGCTCCAGCTTGGAACGTTCCTCGGCAAAGACTTCAGCCAGCCGTTTCATCGCTGAAGCTACCAGGCCGTCCGCGTGTTCGACGGCACGGCGGGGCTCGTCGACGAAAGCGGTCTGAACGCCGCTCCAGCGGTTTCGCAGCTCTTCCAGTTCATTCGTGGGAAACAGGGGGGCGGTGTCGGACGCATTCCGAGTTTCGGAAGCACTTCGTAGCTCGGAATTGGCGATCGGCGCGACTTCCCCGGCCGGGCGCTCGGCGAGAACGGGTCCTGGCCGGTCATTGATGGCTCGATCGGTTATGGTCCGATCATTTATCGCACGATCAGCGATTGTCTCGGCATTTGGGCGATCAGCGTTCGTGCCGTCGCTTAAAAGGTCGTGCGATGCTGCCGGACGTTTGCCCTGAGCCAAATCCGCTGTGGTCAAATTTTCGTCTTCGAATTCTTCTTTCCTCATTGGCACAGTCATGCTCGTGCCTCCCTTCTTTCGGGTAGTGAATCTGAGAGCAATTCTTCAAACAGCGAGCGATAGTGGACCATAGCTTTGCGCAAATCCTCAGTGCTGGCCTGGCCGCGGCCGTGCCGCAGGGCAATATCGTGTGCCGCGCGATAGTTCTGAACGACGATGGGGTGATCGACGGAGATGTCTTCGACGCGCTGCTCGAAATCAGCCACGGGATATCCGCGGGCAGCCATCAGTTCGCTCACCAGTTGATCGGCGCGCGATACGGAGCTCTTGGGATCATCGACAAATTGCGATTGCACCATCCGCCAGCGCTCGGCAAAGTCGGCACGGTTGGCTGAAGCGAGCGGACGAATCTCAAACTTCTCGCGGCGCTTGGCTCGCATTTCGAGGACGCCCTCGGCGCGGCGCACTTCGCCTTCCTTCTTCACGACCCGGTCGTATTCCGGACCGAAGCGCTCGCGCAATTGTTGGCTGCGGCGCTTTCGCGCGAGAACAAAACTGATAACGGCAATCACGGCGACTGCCACGATCACGGCAATCAGTATGCCGATCTGATGCTGGTCCATGCCGCCTCCGGGGACTACTCCAACTAAGTTAGGTATCAGATTCCGCGCGAACGAGAGGGGTTGTAGACAAACTCCGGAGGTGGTCTGTGGATTTCTTGGCCGTCAAAATCGAAGTCGGACAGCCATGATTGAAGCCATCTACCGTTTTTGCTGACCACCGGGTTCGATGCGGTCAGCAATCAAGGTTCTAATCCCCCCGCGATTGTGTGCCGCCATTGCTTCATGGAAGCCATGCTGCAACTTTAAGTCGAGGCCTGGCATTGTCCGGGCTGGTCGTGGTGTGCCCGCCATCAGCACAGGCCGCCGGAAACAACCCCCGGATAACCCGCGCCTTGACTGGCAAACGCGAGATCCACTGCTGCGCTGCGGGTAGAAGAATGCCGCTTAGGCGCAAAACTGTGCAATGGTTTCCCGGCTCGGGGGCGGAGTTATTTGACTCGGGAAGTTACCCGGCTCCAGTTGCCAAGGCGTAACTTGAAACTCACGAACGACAGGCTGGAAAATATCTCCTACTCTTTCATCATCGTGTCAATGAGGGCGTACAGCTGGGAGCGGTCGACGACCTCGACGAAAGGTTTGCCGGAGCGTTTGTTGCTTACTACGTAGAGCGTAGGTGTGTGCTGAAGATTGATTGCTTTCCCCAATTCCTTGTCGGCATTGACCAGAGCGGCGAGTTTGCCATCGGGATCGACTACGAAAGGCAGCTCAACTTTATGCTCCGCCGCGAATTTGTCCGCGAAGCCCCGCAGGTTCTGCGGAGTAACTTCCAGCTGATTGGCAAAAATGTAGTCGCGGAACTCATTGCCCAACGCCTTGGAGTGCGTGTCGAAGTAACGGGCAAGTATCGCCGCCTCGTAAGACCAGTTATGAAATGGAAGAGGAAAATCGTGGCGCACAACCGGAATCTTGTAGGTTCTGGCGGCTTCTTCGACCAGTGGCGCGGCACGGCGGCAATCGGGGCACTGCAAGTCTTCGAAGACCACGATCGCCACTTGCGCGCCTTTGGGGGGACGCAAGGCGGGATTCACCACCTGCTGCGATGAGGCGCTCACCGCAGCCGCGAAGACCAATCCGACGGTTAGTAAGAGAAGGGCAAACCGATTCCTGGTTATGTTTTTGATCATGGAAATTGTCAGATCCCGCCGGGGCCGAGCGCACATGCAAATCCGCAATCCAACGCTCTCCCTTCATGGTAACCGAAGGCATGGCGTCCTGTAAGGCCAGGCGGATCCCTTAGGTTTGCCCCAGGTGCATTCAGCGTAAACCGGGAGCCGAGAAGCCGAATCGGCAACGCGCTATAGTGAAAACTGTGTTTGTCTGAAGAATACGTCGCGAAGATTGTGAAAAATTCCTTCTCATCGGGTGTTTATCGGGCGGTTCTGATATTCGGGTTGGCCGCGGTTGTATTGTTGGGCTCTACGGCCTGCAATCGCGGGCGGCACCGGGTTGTCGATGTGAACTACGTCTCAGCGGTGCAGGCGACGCTGCGCGATCAGGTGGCCACCGTCTACAGTCGCGTGGGCACGGTGAAGAACGGGGAGCGCGTGGAAGTGCTGGAGCGAGAAAAACGGTTTTCCCGCGTGCGCACCGCGGGCGGCGTCGAGGGCTGGATCGAGCAACGCTACCTGGTGGATCAGTCAACCTACGAAGGCCTGCAGAAATTGACCAAAGAAAACCTGGGCGACCCCGTGCAAGCGCCAGGTGTTCTGCGCAACGATACCAATCTGCATCTCACCCCTGGCCGCGAGACAGAGCACCTGTATCAGCTTTTGGCCGGCGCCAAAGTTTCCGTCCTGAAGCGCGCGACGGCGCAGAAGCAGCCGGGAGTTGCGGTGCAGTCAAAAGCAGGCGTGAAGACCTCCGGCCCCGCGCTGGAAGATTGGTGGCTGGTACGTGACTCCGAAAATCGTGTGGGTTGGGTGTTGGCGCGCATGGTGGACATCGATGTCCCGCTCGATATCGCCCAATACGCCGAAGGCCAACGCTTCGTTGCCTTCTTCGCGTTGAATCAGGTACAGGATCAGGGCAAGGAGGGTGCAGACAAAAACGTCTCACAATACTTGTGCGCGATCACCGAACCGCACGACGGCCTGCCCTACGATTACGATCAGATTCGCGTCTTCACGTGGAACCTTAGAAAGCACCGCTACGAAACCGCTTATCGCGAGCATGGACTCAACGGTGTTCTGCCGGTGACGATGACCAGCGGGAATTTCGACAAAGAGGGCACGTTGCCAGTCTTCATCCTGCGCGTGAAAGACGATAGCGGCAATGTCAGCGAACGCAAGTACAAACTGAACACGCCGATCGTTCGCCGGGTGCTGGCTCCAGGCGAGCAGAAGGAGACGCCGAAGTCGGTGCCGAAGCGTCGGCGGCGCTGATCGTCAAACTCCTCGTCGAAGCCTTGATGCTTGTCGAAGCCGCGCCCAGAATTTCCCGGGTCTTTTTCTTCTGGACGAAAACCAACACTCGCAGTTTCGCGGGATCCCAGTGAGACTTGAACTCTACGACGGGACTTCCAGTGAAGGATACCGGTCCCGCGCCCGCGACGCCGATCTTGCGCAAGGAACGCAGCGTGGAAATGTGACGCAGGACTCGCCCGGCATTCTCTCCCCCGCTCACGGATGAGTGCAGCCCGTCTTCCGCAACCGCCAACCAGACTTCTGCCACATCGCCGTCTGCGTTTCCCGTAAGCTTTCCCACTGACACGGTGAAGCTCTGCGATCTCGTCGCATCCGCTTTGGCGGACGTGATGGCAACCTCTGCCTTCTCCGCGCGAGCAGCCTTTGCGATTTCGAGTTCAGCCCCTCGACTGCTATTGCCCACGAACTGACTTCGCCCATCCACCACCATTTGCGGGGTATAGGCATCGTTTTTGAACTTGGTCCCATATTCCAGTTGCCGCTGGGTCCATTCCGGCGAAGAAAAAGGATCGCTCCACCCGTCGTGATTCCAATAGTCGACGTGCTCTTCCAGCGCGATGACCTCTGCGCCAGCTACTGGTTGCTGCTCCTGCAGCCTCCGCAGTAACGCATCCGCCGGCGGACAAGAGGAGCAGCCCTCCGAGGTGAATAGCTCAACCACCACAGCTTGGCGACCGGTTTCCTGGGAAGATATTTGTGCCTTCGGTCCTGCAGCGAAGGCAAAGCAAATAAGAAAAAGTCCGAAGAACAGCGATAACACCGCGCCTGTAACAGTCTTCATTGCTGCATGCTCCCTGATGCCGATGCTTCTCCATACCATGATGACTGGCGGGGGAGAAAGTTACGCCGTCGGACCGGCAACTAACAGTAGAAGTCGGCGATGCTGGTCACAACCCAGCGCTGCTCGTCTTCGGAGAGCTCGGGGAACATGGGCAGGGCCAGCACTTCCTTTGCCGCGCGCTCAGCTTCGGGAAGATCGCCTTCGCGGTACCCGAGATACACGAAACAAGGCTGCAGGTGCAGCGGGAGAGGATAGTAGATTTCCGTCCCAATCTTGCGGGCCGTAAGGAACTCGCGAAGTTCGTCGCGTCGGTAGGCGCGGACGACGTACTGATGAAAAACGTGGTTTGCTTGCGCGGCAGTGGGCGGGAGTTGGATGGGTGCGGCGTTTTCACCGCGCCCAGCCGCAGACGGCTCTGCCGATGAAATTAAGCCGGCAATGGCGAAGAGCTGGTCGTAGCGCCGAGCGCACTGGCGGCGGGCCTCATTCCATCCTTCCACATAGTTCAACTTCACGCGCAGGATGGCGGCCTGCATCGCATCGAGACGGCTGTTCCATCCAAACTCCTCGTGAACGTAGCGGCGCGAGCTGCCGTGATTCCGCAGCCGGCGCATGTGTGCCGCCATCTCCGGACTGTTCGTGGTGACTAATCCGGCGTCGCCGTACGCGCTGAGATTCTTGGTGGGATAGAAACTGAAGGCTGCGCTGATCCCTATGGATCCTGCGCCGCGGACTTTACCGGATTCATTTCGCCAGGTTGCCCCGATGGCCTGGGCAACGTCTTCGATCACTGATAAATGAAATTCGTCCGCGAGATGCTGCAGGCGGTCCATGTCGGCGCACTGGCCATAAAGATGAACCGGCAGCAGGACGCGGAGCTTGTCGTGCTTGCTGCCGCGCAGAAAACATTCGACCTGATCAGGATCGAGATTGAATGTCCGCGGATCGATATCGGCAAACACGGGGCGCGCGCCGGCCCGCACGATGGCGCTCGCAGAAGCAAAAAAACTGAATGGCGTGGTGAGTACCTGATCTCCAGGCTGCACTCCGGCGGCAGCGAGAGCGAGCCACAAGGCGTCGGTGCCCGAAGCGCAACCGACTGCGTCGCCTGCCCCACAGAAATTGGCGAGTTCGCGCTCGAGTCCTTCAACCTCTGCCCCGAGAATGTACTGCTGCGATGAGCAAACCCTCTCTATCGCCGCCACTACCTTGTCCTGCACCTGCAAATACTGGCGATGCAGATCGAGCAGGGGCACAGAGTCGAATCTCTTCCCGCCCGCTACGGGCTGAACGCCTGGGTAAGGCTTCGGCGATTCGGGCTTGGTCGGAGAGCTAGTCACAGAAAGCGCGATTGTAGCAGGCTGGACGGTGGGAAGGACATTCCGGCTTATACCATTTCCCATAGTTATCTTCCGCAAACACATGTTTTTTGTTATGGCTTTTGTGACGGTCTGTCCCTAAGTAGCTGACGACCATACCCTTTAGGGCGAAACATTTTTGGAACACTAGTTGCTTTAGCTAGCCCCGAGTAATTAACGCAGCACCCGTTGCTCCCCCAACATCTTCTGGGTCACAGATCGAAAGATCACGTACGGAGGGCTTTTGATGAGTAATCGATTCAATTTCGTGGCTATTGTGCTGGCACTCGGACTTGTGTTTGGAATGGTATGGTCCACTCCGGCGAACGCCGACAACCTCTACGCAAGTATTCGCGGCACGGTTGTAGACCCGAGCGGAGCCGTGGTACCAGACGCCAAGCTGACGGCGACAAACGTTGCCACGGGCATCAATTACAACACCACATCGAACAAGGATGGATTGTTTACCTTCGTACAGTTGCCCATCGGCGACTACAAAGTGAGGGTTGAGAAATCGGGGTTCAAGGCATTCTCGGAGAGCCGCATTCATCTCGACCTCGATCAGGTATACAACCTTAAAGTCGGGATGGAGCTGGGTGTTGTCAGTGACACGATCACCGTCGATGCCAATCCCGCCCAGGTGGAAACCACCAGCATGCAGCTGGGCGCCACGGTAACCGGCCAGCAGATCGTGGACATACCGCTGAATGGCCGCAACTGGACCCAGCTCATGCAGCTTCAGCCAGGAGTGCAGTCATCTTCTGACCGCTTCGGCGCCGGCGCATATTCCACAAACGGCTCGGAGACCCAGCAGAACTCGTTCCTGATCAATGGAACCGATTCCAACGACACGTCCCTAAACGTTCCTC
This sequence comes from Candidatus Acidiferrales bacterium, assembly GCA_035603655.1. Classification (GTDB taxonomy): domain Bacteria; phylum Acidobacteriota; class Terriglobia; order Terriglobales; family Acidobacteriaceae; genus Sulfotelmatobacter. The sequence goes on from DATNKA010000568.1 coordinate 9,679, forward strand.
TGGTCATCCCCAGCCCGGATGCGATCGGCGAATTCAACCTTGTCACCAGCACCATAAATCCTGAATACGGGCGGAACTCCGGTGCCATCGTCAACGCCGCCATCAAGAGCGGGACCAATCAGTTCCACGGCGATGTGTTTGAGTTCTATCGCGACACCTTCCTGGATGCGAAGAGCTGGTTCGAGAGCTCTCCGGCGCCCTTCCACCAGAACCAATTCGGTGGAACGATCGGGGGGCCGATCGTCAAGGATCACGCCTTCATCTTCTTCTCCTACCAAGGTCTACGCGCAACGCAGCCGGAAGGATACTTAGCCAGCACAGTCCCCACGGTTCTGAGCCCGGCCGAGCGCGCGGGCGATTTTTCGGCGGACAATGGTGGCGCACCCTTTGCGAACGCGCCTGTTTCCGGCCTTTCGCCCTTCCCCCTATACGGAGATAGTGCTTCGTCGTGCCCCGTGGGAGGAGCCCAGTGTCCGGCGGGCACGGCCTATACTTCGTTGTTCAGCACGGGCGTAGTTCCTGCTCAGGATTTGAACCCGCTATCGCTCAAGCTGATGACCCAGTACGTTCCTCTGCCAAATGCGTCGAACAATACTTATCAATTCAATCCCACAATAACGCGCAAGAACGACCAGTACCTGGGTAGAATCGACGAAAAGGTCACCAGCAAGGATTCTCTCTGGTTCTACGGTTTATATCAGAACAGTCCATTTAACGAGACCCTGCCCTTTACCGGAGCGTCGCTTCCGGGTTTCGGCAGCACCAACCCGGAGAAGACTTACGAGTTCACCGTGGCTTTGAACCATACTTTTTCGCCCACGTCGCTGAATGAGTTGCGCTTTGCCTATCTCCGCTTCAACTACACCGCGAACGGACCCCAGAGTGTGATTAATCCAACAGCCTACGGATTCACGGGCATAACCCCGCAGGCCCCGTCGCTGGAATCTCTTCCCGTGATAGCGGTCGGAGCAGGATCCCCCGCGTCTTTATTTACGCTGGGATTCAGTACCAACGGTCCGCAGCCGCGGGTTCAGAACACTTATCAGGTGACGGATAATTTCAGCAAAGTTTTCGGCCATCACACCTTCAAGCTCGGCTTCAATATGGATCGGCTGGAGATCAATAACCCGTTCTACAACAGCATGAGCGGCGATTATTCTTTCGGGGCTGCCGGGACGTTTTCTACGGGGGACGCCGCGGCGGATTTCCTGCTGGGTATTCCAGATACCTTCCAGCAGGGAAGCGGTTCGATTATCCGGGCGCGGGCCCGTGAGTATTATTCGTACGGTCAAGATCAGTGGCAGGTTAGACCGAATCTTACTCTGACACTAGGCCTTGCCTGGGACGTTGAAACCCCTTATCAGAACCTGTATGCGAATGGGGAGGTTATGTCTGCCTTCCGACAGGGACAGCAATCCACCATCTTCCCGACTGCGCCGGTTGGCATCGTCTTCCCCGGGGATAAAGGAATCAATAAGTATGGAGGACCCAATGTTCCCTACAAGAACTTCGCGCCGCGCTTAGGCTTCGCGTGGAGCCCGGGAAGCTCGCACAATCTCAGTGTCCGCGGCGGAATTGGGCTTTACTACAACCGCTCGGAAGAGGAAACAGCGCTGCAGACGCTCGGCAATCCACCGTTTTCTCTCCTCTCAGCCGGTTCTCTGCAGTCGGGCGCGCCGCCGAACTTTGGCAATCCTTACATCTCGCAAAACACACAGCAGATACAGTACCCAACTTCGAACGGTCTCCAAACTGTTCCGACCGTTGCCATGGCCAATCCGTTTCCATTTTCTCCGCCATTGCCTGGGTCAAACCCAGATTTCACCCCTTTTGAGCCTATCGGTTTTAACATGAATACCGAGGCCCCGAATTTGACCTCACCTCGGTCGACAAACTTTAATCTGGGCGTGCAGTATCAAGTCTCGAAGTCAATGATCTTTACACTTGGCTACGTTGGGGCACTCGGCCGACATGAGATCGGTGCCTACAACCTGAATCCCGGAGGCGTGGCTCCAGGAGTGAACTTCAACCCACTTGCTCAAGGCTGCGGCAGTGATATCGGTCTGGCCGGGTGCACTGGGGGCGCGGGCTTCCAGGAGGGCGCATATACGAATACTATTGGTCAAATTGGCGTGCAGACCACGGACTACAGCTCCAACTACAACTCTCTGCAAGCCTCTTTGAACCGGCGCTTCAGCAACGGTCTGGGATTCCAGATTGCCTACACCTGGTCCCGCAACTTTGACTACACATCGAACCTGGAAAATAGCGCCTTCAATGGCCCTGGATTTAATAACTTCAATGTCGCTCAGAATTACGGGCCTTCCGCTAATGATGCTCCACAACGGTTAGTAGCTAACTACATCTATACGCTTCCGTTCTACAAATACGGCCACCACTGGAGGGCGTTGACCGATGGCTGGAATCTTTCAGGCATTGCGACTTTCCAGAGCGGCTTCCCGGTCGCGGTTGCGAATTTCAACTATAGCGACCTGCAGTGGTCCTACCCGGATGCATATTACGCGCCTCCGGGACGCGGCCAGCTCACCGGAACACCCTTGGGTATCCATAACAATCCCAGGGGCGCCTTGGCTGCGGGTTTACCGGGCAACTGGTTAAATCCGGCAGCTTTCGCGATTCCAGCTACCGGCACTATTGGCGACGCCGGTCGGAACCCATTCTATGGCCCCGGCCTCAACTTCTGGGACATGGCATTGGAAAAGGACATTAAGTTTACCGAGTCAAAGTACATCGAGCTGCGGCTTGAGACCTTTAACACCTTCAACCACGCGCAGTTTGCCGCTCCGAACGGCAACCTAGGCTCGTCGACCTTCGGACAAGTCCTGGGAGTTCAGCAGGCGACGACGCAAGGCGACGGTCGCGTAGTGCAAATAGCAGGAAAAATCTACTTCTAGCTGGCCGAAACAAAAGCAAGAAAGGAGCATCCTGAGAAGGATGCTCCATTTTTTTGTCTGCAGTGCTTCAACTCGCTGAAGTCATCACTTCCCAAACATGGGATAGTGGCTGGCAGCACCCATGAAGAACAACATCACCACCGACAATAACGCGTTGGCACGTGATGCCAGGAAGGCTTGGCGCGCCATGGCTTTGGCTTTGTCCGGTATCGGGGTGCCGTTTGTAGCGTTATCGCGTGTCCATTGAATGAGCCGTTTCTGGATGCGCCAGATGACTCCCCAGACGTTGAGCAGCATTACCCAGCCGATACCGCCTCCGATGCCGATCGAAAGCAGGCGATTGCTCTCCCAGCCATGGTCGTTCAAGCTTAGAAAGAGCCAGGCTGCGGCCGCGACCACTACCGCATAGACCACGCCGACAAACGCGCCCTTGTCGAAAATTCCTTTGCCCGGGATCAGGCAGGCGTAGAGCACGCCCCAGACAATCGTCCAGATCAGAAAGAAACTCCCCATGACCGCGCCTGCCGAGCCGCCTCCATTATGCGCGTCGGCGCCTACGATGTTGCCAAAGTACGCCAGGCCCGCGAGCACAGTCAGCGCCGCCGACATGCGGAACCACCACAGGGCCCGCGTCATGAGGGCAGGCATGACTTTGCCCTTAGTGGTCGCGTCGAGCTCCTTCATCAAAGGAACGTTTACCAGATTGAAGAAGTAGAGCAGTCCGATCCATGTAATGCCAGCCAGGAAGTGAATCCAGCGGACCAGCATCAGGAAATTCGTGTTGAAGTCTGGAGGAATGTTGATTTGGGGTCCAAAGCTGAAGAAGGTTGAGCCAAAGAAAGGTGCGAGAGCGGCGCTTGCCATGATGCCTCCTAAGATTTCACCGGTTGTGTTCATCCAAGAAAATGGCCCGGTTGCACTATGCCGGGAGGAATGCCCACGCGAGGAATTGTACACAACGGCTCGGGGCAACGCCGCTTTGGGCGAACTATCACATTTCTGTGACCATTCTTACATCGGCACAAAATCTGATTCGCACAAAGTTACGGTTGAAAAGCGCGGGGAGACGCCGTATGGTACTCGCAGCTACCTGCCGGGCGGCGCGGCCTCGGAAAACCGGGGCGGCGAGGAGGCAGGTTTGTCCCCCCGTGTTCCTTGTGCGGAAGGCCGCGAGGAATACGCTGTTACTTTGAGCTGGTCCTGAGGCAAATGCCGAAGGAGCAAATGGATAGGTTGCAGTTCAAAAGAACTTAGGAGATCGGCTATGGAGAGCAGTAAGCCGGCACAAAACATTCAGGATTCCTTCCTTAACACGGCACGCAAAGAAAGATTGAGCATCACCATTTACTTGCTCAGTGGAGTGAAGTTGACGGGCCGGATTCGTTCCTTCGATAAGTACTCGGTGGTTCTGGAGGCCAACGGACAGGAGCAGTTAATCTTCAAACATGCCATCTCGACGGTGGTGATGGGCCGGGCGATGCCGCACGCGCCGCACCTGGCGCATTCCGACGGGAAGCCTGTGCCTGCACCCGGGGCAGCATCGTCGCCCGCTTCCACGGCGGCTTCGGCCGCCAGTGCTTCCGGCACCGAAGGGTAAGGCGTTTTCGGATTGCGCAAGTCTCACCCCAAGAAGACTCGTGTTCGCGCGGCCCGGGCTGAACCGGTGGCGCTCGGTAACGCGCCGGCGTCTGGTGAGCCCGAGCAGGAGCGTGCATTCTTAGTTGGGATCGAAGTGCGAACGCGCGGACGCAGCGGGACAAAAGTGACCGCGCAGGCGCAGGCCGCCCGAGATGCCGCGTCAGTGACGACTGACGAGAAGGTTGGCGTGCCGGCTCATGCCTCGGCTAAGTCCTCCAGTAATAAGCCCAGCATTCCCGAGTTTGACGCAGAAGAGTCCCTGGCCGAGCTGCGCACGCTCGCGGGGAGCGCGGGGGCGAAGGTTGTTGGCGAAATTCTGCAGCGGCGCGACCGGCCCGATCCTGCGACCTTGATCGGCGCCGGCAAGTTGGAAGAGATAGCCGGCGCGGCCGCGTCCATGAATGCCGATCTTCTTCTCTTCGATCACGACCTTACAGCTTCCCAGCAGCGCAATATAGAAAGGATCGTCAAGCGGCGCGTGATCGACCGCACCCAACTCATCCTGGATATTTTTGCGCGGCATGCGCGTACGCGGGAAGGTCAGTTGCAAGTGGAGTTGGCTCAGCTGCATTACATGCTGCCGCGGCTGGCCGGGCGGGGAGTGGAAATGTCACAGCTCGGAGGCGGCATCGGCACGCGCGGTCCCGGTGAAACCCAGCTTGAAACCGACCGACGGAAGATCTACCGCCGCGTCCGGCATGTGGAGCAGCAACTGGAAAACGTTCGCCGCATCCGAGCCCAGCAGCGGCAACGGAGGGAGTCGGCTCCGGTAGCAACGGTTGCGCTGGTGGGGTACACAAACGCCGGGAAGTCGACTCTGTTCAACGCACTGACGCAGGCCGCAGTGCTGGCCTCGCCGCGCATGTTCGCCACTCTCGATCCAACCATTCGGGCAGTCGTACTGCCTTCCAAGCGCAAGGTTTTGCTCTCCGATACAGTGGGATTCATTCGCAGCCTGCCGCACACTCTGGTGTCGGCATTTCGCGCGACTCTGGAAGAAGTGCAGCGGGCCTCGCTGATTCTGCATGTGTCCGACGCCAGCAGTCGCCTCTCGGCCGAGCAGGATGCGCAGGTGGAAATCGTCCTGAAAGAGCTGGAAGTAGAAAAAAAGCCGCGCCTGCGAGTGATGAATAAAGTCGATCTGCTGGACGTCGAAGTGGCCGAGAGTTTACGTGACGACGCGAAAACGGTGTATGTTTCGGCCGCGGAAGGCATAGGGCTGGACCGGCTGCTCACGCGCATTGACGAGTTGATCGATGAAGACCGCGTCAGCCGAGTACAGCTGCGCGTCCCCCAGAAGGAAGGGAAGATGCTGGCCCTGCTCGAAGCCCAGGCACGAGTCTATTCACGGACATACAAAGACGGCGCAGTGGAGTTGCAAGTCGAGGCACCGGAGTCGGTGGTGAGGAGGGTACGGGAGTGGGTGGTGAAGGAGGCTCCCAATTTAAATGGGCCGGCAACCAAGAAGCGGTGACATTCCTTGGCTATCGGCCCATTCGATCCTGAATTGGATCGGAGGTGATACATCCATGCTAATCCTCCTGCCCGGGAAGTCAAGGATTAGTTGCAGATTTTTGCAATGGCACTATAGGTGCTTTTATAGCCGGTTTTTACCCCTTCTTCGACCTTTTTGTACATTTCTGGTGGGGCTGGAGTCTCCTGAAAATCGCGCCCTTTGCGTTGACATAAACTCCTTCGGACGTTAGACTTAACAGTTTTCAAAGCCCTCATTTTCCTGTACAGCGACATTGAATGGATCAAACGTTACGACAATTAGGCGAATTACTGCTCGGAGCTGTGCCGACGGTAATCCTGCTGGCACTGCTTTACGTTCTCTACACAACCATCGTTCACAAGCCTCTGCGGCGCGTGCTTGAGGAGCGCCGCAGCAAGACCGAGGGAGCGGTGGAAAAGGCGCGGGCTGATATTGCCGCAGCCGAGGCTCGCACCTCCGAATACGAGCAGCGCTTGCGGGAGGCCCGGGCCAAGGTGTTCCACGCTCAGGAGGCTCGCCGGAAGGCTGCCCTTGATGCCCGCACTGCCGCGATGAACGAAGCCCGCAGCAACGCCCAGGCGCAAGTGCGGGCGGCCAGGGCAGACATCGAGAAAGATCGCGATGCCGCACAAGACGGTCTGCAGGCTCAGGCGCAAATGCTGGCGGAGGAGATCATGCGGCGCGTGCTGGCGCCGGCCGGGGTTGGGCGTTGATGATTTCGAAAATGACTGCCGCGAAAAGGAATATCCGTGCGATTCTGCTGGCGCTTCTCGTGATGAGTTTCGCCGGAGTTGCGGGATCGGTCCGTGCGCAGGATCAGCCTGCGGCGCCCGCGAAGCAAAAGCAGTCCGATGACTCGTCGAGGCAGCCTGGTTTTGCCCGACGACTGACCCGTGAGACTCGGGAAGCCGCTGGCGAAGAAGAAGAAAAAGACGATAAAGCCCAGTTCAAGGAGTCGCCCGCTGTGCGCTTCATTGCGCGCAAAACGGGCTGGAGTCCCGGTACGGCTTATCTCCTGTGTGTGTTGCTGAATTTTGCCGTGATCGCTTGGATCATCATCTGGGTGAGTCTCAAGTATTTGCCAGGCGCGTTCAGGGCGCGCACTGCGGCCATCCAGAAAGCGATGCAGGAAGCGCAGAAAGCCAGCGAACAAGCGCGCCGGAGGCTGGCTGAGATCGAATCGCGCCTGATGAAGCTCGATGTTGAGATTGGCATGATGCGCGACACTGCGGAAAAAGAAGCCGCTGCGGAGGAAGCGCGCATCCAAGCGGCGGCTCAGGAAGATGCCCGGAAGATGCTGGAATCAGCCCAACTGGAAATCGCGGCCGCACTCAAAGCTGCGCGCCGCGAACTCACGGCCTACGCGGCCGATCTCGCGGTCGGACTGGCGCAGAAACAGATTCACGTGGACGCAGCCACCGATCAGTCGCTGGTGCGGAATTTTGCCGGGCAGTTAGGCGCTTCTTCCGGGACTTCGGCAGATGCACCGGGAAAGGGCAGGCAATAGAACATGGCTTCGGTCGCCAGCACGTACGCCCGCGCCTTCGCGGACGTAGTACTCGGGGCGCATCTCGACGCGAATCGCGCCCTTACCGAACTGCGCGCCATCGCCCGCCTGCTGAGCGAGAGTTTGGAGCTGCGGCGAGTGTGGGAGAATCCCGCCATACCCGCCGACCAGAAGCGTCGCGTACTGGACGCGATCGTCGCGCGGGATGGTATTTCAAAGCAAGTGCGAAACTTGGTCGCCGTGCTGATCGATCACCGGCGCGTGCATTTTCTCGAGCCGGTCATCCGGCAACTCGAGAAGGAACTCGACGCCCGCCTAGGCTTCGCCGAGGCCGACATCACCAGTGCCCGCGAATTGGGTGACGCAGAGAAACGTGAGTTTGAGACACAAGTCCAGAAGCTGACCGGAATGAAAGTCCGCGCGCAATACATGCAGGATGCGTCGCTTCTCGGAGGCGCAGTGCTTCGCGTCGGCAGTACGATTTACGACGGTTCGGTAAAAGGGCAATTGGAAAGAATGAAGGCAGCGATTAGCTCCTAAGCCTTTAGCTTTTCGCTTGAACCCGTCGGGCTCAGGTCGAGGCTAAGAAGCTTGGGACGCGGAGGTCGCTGAGAACGGCCGCGGTGCAAGCACAAAGAGGCTTAAGAGCTAACCGCTAAAGGCTAAGAGCTGATTCTATGGCACAGATCAAGGCAGACGAGATTACCAAGCTGATCCGCGAGCAGATTGAGAACTACGACTCGAAGATGTCCGTGGACGAAACCGGCACCGTCATCACGCTGGGCGACGGTATCGCCCGCGTGTATGGACTCGACAAAGTCATGGCTGGCGAACTTCTGTCCTTCCCACACGACGTCGCCGGCATCGCCATGAACCTGGAAGAAGACCAGGTGGGCGTGGTGCTGCTCGGGGAATATACCGAGATTAAAGAAGGCGACGAAGTAAAGCGCACGGGGCGCATCATGAGCGTGCCCGTCGGCGACCGAATGATCGGTCGAGTTGTAGACTCCCTTGGCCGTCCTATCGACGACAAGGGCCCGATCGCCAGCGATCAGTTCATCGCCCTGGAACGGCTTGCTCCGGGCGTGATTGATCGGCAGCCTGTGCGGGAGCCGATGGCTACCGGATTGAAGGCCATCGACAGCATGATCCCCGTGGGTCGCGGTCAGCGCGAATTAATCATCGGCGACCGCCAAACCGGAAAGACTGCAGTCGCGCTCGACACCATCATCAACAGCAAGGGCAATGACTTGATCTGCATTTACAACGCGATCGGGCAGAAGCGGTCCTCCATCGCGCAGGTGGTCAAGATTCTGGAAGACGCCGGAGCGATGGAATACACCATCGTGGTGGCCGCGTCCGCATCGGAACCCGCTCCCATGCAATACATTTCGCCGTATGCGGCAACTGCCTTGGGCGAATATTTCCGCGACAGCAAGCGGCACGCGCTGGTCATCTATGACGATCTTTCGAAGCACGCGGCATCGTACCGCGAAATCTCGCTGCTGTTGCGGCGGCCGCCCGGACGCGAAGCTTATCCTGGGGACGTGTTCTACCTCCACTCGCGGCTGCTGGAGCGCTCGGCCAAATTGAGCGACAAAAATGGCGGCGGATCGCTGACCGCGCTACCGATCATTGAAACGCAGGCTGGCGACGTTTCTGCATACATTCCGACCAATGTAATTTCGATTACAGACGGCCAGATTTATCTGGAAACCGATTTGTTCAACCAGGGCGTCCGTCCCGCAGTCAATGTGGGCTTGTCGGTAAGCCGCGTCGGCGGCAGTGCGCAGATCAAAGCCATGCGGCAGGTTGCCGGAACGCTGAAGCTGGAACTGGCGCAATACCGTGAACTGGCGGCCTTTGCCTCGTTCGGAAGCGACCTTGACAAAGCCACGCAGGCGCAACTCAACCGCGGTCAGCGTCTGGTCGAACTGCTCAAGCAGAACCAGTTTTCACCGCTGCCATTCTCCAAGCAGATTTTGATCATCTTTGCGGGAACCGGAGGATTTCTCGACGACCTTCCGGTCAATCAAGTCCGCGACTTCGAGTCGGAGCTCTATAAGTACGTGGACGCAACCAACGTGGGGTTGCTGCGCACGATCATGGAGAAGAAGATTCTGGATGACAGTCTGAAAGCGCAGTTGACGGACGTAATCAAGCAGGCGAAACAGCAGTTCGTGAGCGAGCGGGAAGCAGTAGCGAAGTAGTATCGGGTAACTAGAACCGAGCCAAGATTCGACCGGTACTAGGTGCTCGCGACTCGGAACCATGCCCAACATTCTCGACATTCGGCGCCGTATCCGCAGCGTGGTGAACACGCGGCAGATCACCAAAGCCATGAAAGTCGTGTCGGCGGCAAAGCTGCGCCGGGCGCAGGATCGCACCATGGCGGCGCGTCCTTATGCAAAGATGTTGACCAATGTTCTGAAGTCGCTGGTGGCGCGTGCCGAGATCTATGATCCGGAGACGGGCGAGCCCAAACATCCCTTGCTGGCGCAACGTGCCGAAAATAACGTTCTGCTGATCGTTGTCACCGGCGACAAGGGCCTGGCCGGAGCCTTCAGCGCGAACGTCACCAAGGCAGCCAGCCGCTTCCTCGACTCCAAGGCGGGAAAGAATGTCGATATTGAGACGATTGGCCGCAAGGGGCGCGACTTCTTGCGAAGGCGCTTTCCCGTCGCTTCCGTGCAGACGCAAAGCCTGGCCGAGACTGAGGAATCGCTGGAAACCCGTGTCGAGGCCAGGGAGCGAGCTGGAGAGATTCAGATCGTAGGAGAGCACGTGGGTGTTCTCGGCAAGCTGGAATTTGCGCAGGCGCGAAAATTAGCGGAAAGCGTCATTGAGCGCTACGAACGGGAAGAGATCGACTCGGTTTATGTGGTGTTCAATGAATTCAAATCCGTGATCGCGCAGCGGCTCATCGTCGAACAAATTCTTCCCATCGAGAAGGTGGGCGAGCAGGCCGTTCGCATGACTGAGGAGATGACGGAAGACGAGAAAAAGAAGGCTAAAGACGCTGCCATCAGCGCCGGCGTGGGAATGCGGAGCGAGAGTCCGGCCGATAAAGTCGCGGAGAAGTTTGCCACTGCGGACGTGGATTACATCTACGAGCAGTCGCCGGAGGAACTGTTCCGGTCGTTGCTGCCGAAATATGTTGGCATTCAGATCTTCCGTGCGCTTCTGGAGTCGGCAGCAGCGGAGCACGCGGCTCGCATGACTGCGATGGATTCCGCCACCAACAACGCCACCGACATGATTGACTCGCTGACGCTGGTCATGAACCGCGCGCGGCAGGCCAAGATCACCAAAGAGATCATTGAGATCGTGAGCGGCGCGGCCGCGATGTAGGAGCAAAGCTAGGAGCTAGCAGCTAGAAGCTGAATTTTATGCCAGAAAATATCGGACATGTGGTTCAAATCTCAGGGCCTGCGGTCGACGTCCAGTTTCCCGAAGGCAAACTGCCGCCAATCTATGAGGCGGTGAGAGTGGTGAGCGACGGCTTCACCGTTCCCACCCCCATCAACGTGATTCTCGAGGTGCAGCAGCACCTCGGCGAAGGGCGCGTGCGCTGTATCGCGATGTCGGCCACCGACGGCATGGTGCGCGGCATGCAAGCCATCGACCAGAACGGACCAATCTCCGTTCCCGTGGGTCGCGGCACGCTGGGGCGCGTGATGAATGTAATCGGGGAACCCGTCGATCAGTTAGGCCCGATCGAATACAAAGAGAGAATGCCGATTCACCGTCTCGCTCCGGCATTCGACGAGCAGGCGACGACCGCCGAAATGTTTGAGACCGGCGTGAAGGTCGTCGATCTTATTCAGCCATTTTTGAAGGGTGGCAAGATCGGCTTGTTCGGCGGCGCCGGTGTGGGAAAGACCGTCGTCATCATGGAGCTGATCAATAACGTAGCCAAGCAGCACGGCGGTTACTCTGTGTTTGCGGGCGTCGGCGAGCGCACTCGCGAAGGCAACGACTTGTGGCTGGAGATGACCGAATCCGGTGTGATCAAGCCAGGCGATCCCGCGCACTCAAAAGCGGCGCTGATCTACGGACAGATGACGGAACCTCCCGGAGCCCGATTGCGCGTAGCGCTGACCGGCCTGACGGTCGCGGAATACTTCCGCGACGCCGAAGGCGCGGACACCTTGCTCTTCATCGACAACATTTTCCGCTTCACGCAAGCGGGATCGGAAGTATCGGCCCTGCTCGGCCGCATGCCCAGCGCAGTAGGTTACCAGCCGAACCTGGCAACAGAGATGGGCGAACTGCAGGAGCGCATCACCTCGACCAAGAAAGGTTCGGTCACTTCGGTGCAGGCGATTTACGTGCCCGCCGACGACTTAACCGACCCCGCGCCTGCAACGACGTTTGCTCACCTCGATGCGACTACCGTGCTCTCCCGCGCCTTGACTGAGATTGGAATTTATCCCGCGGTCGATCCCCTGGCTTCGACGTCGCGCATTCTTGATCCCCGTATCGTTGGTCAGGAACATTACGATGTGTCGCAATCGGTGAAGAGAACGCTGCAGACTTATAAAG
>DATNKA010000569.1:0-6802 GCA_035603655.1 Candidatus Acidiferrales bacterium
GATCACGAACAACGGTCCAGCGGCCGCGACCGGTTTGAGTTTCACGGAGGCAACGCCGGTCAATACTACGTTCGAATCTGTGTCAGCGCCGGCAGGCTGGACCTGTACCCAACCCGCCGTGGGTGCCAGCGGAAACGTGAATTGCACGACGCCGAATCTGGCGGTTGCCTCCGCGGCCGACATCATCGTCGTGGTGAATGTTCCGACTACGGTCCCAGCCGGAACCATAACGGCGAATTCGACGGTTACGACCACGAGCAGCGATCCTACGGCGGCGAACAACAGCACTACGGTCGCGACACCAGTGACGGTTGCCTGCGACCTGGCGGTCACCAATAGCGGGACACCAAGTCCGGTGACTGCAGGCAACAACATTACCTATACGCAAACCGTCACGAATTCTGGCCCGAGCAATTGCAGCGCAGCAACATTTTCCGAGCCGACGCCGGCCAACACAACATTTGTCTCGGTCGCGGCGGTCACCACGGGCGGGGGAACCTGGACGTGTCCGAATGCGGCGCCTGTGGCTTGCACCAATCCGACGGTTGTGCCCGGTTCAACGGTTACGATCACAGCGGTTTACAAAGTGACTACTGGAACAGCTGCAGGAACGATCATCAGCAACACCGCGAGCGCAGCCACCACGTCAAACGATACAAATTTGACAAACAACTCCGTCACGCTGCAGATCGCCGTGGCGTCGGGAACGCAGGCAGATTTGAGCGTCACGAATTCGGGCAGCCCGAATCCGGTGAGTGCGGGAAGCCAGATCTCCTATACGCAAAGTGTGAGCAATGCTGGTCCGGCTGCAGCCACTACGGTTTCGTTCAGCGAGCCCATACCGGCAAATACGACGGTCGTGTCGCTGACTGGGCCGGGGGGTTGGACGTGTAGCACCGTTACAGCGCCCCCTACTTGCACCATTCCGACCCTGGCAGCGAGTACGACGGCGAACTTTACCTTCGTTGTGACCGTGAATACGGGCGTAGCGTCAGGGACCACGATTACTCAGACCGACTCGGTAACTTCCGCGACCGCTGACCCGAACGCCGGCAACAACAGCGCAACCGCGGCCGTGCAAGTTTCAACCTCCGCCAATCTATCTGTCACGGATGCCGCTAGCCCGATTCCTGTGCTCGCCGGTGCGAACATTACTTACACGCAAGTTGTGACCAACGCCGGACCGAGCACCGCGACCGGAACAACGGTGCTTGAATCGCTGCCTGCGAATACGACTTCGCTCTCACTCTCCGGTCCGGCAGGATGGGTCTGCACCTTAGGCACGCTTACCTGTACGAATCCTTCGTTTGCGCCTGGTACGCCCGCGACGATTAATTACGTGGTGACGGTGAACGCGGTGGCTGCTGGGACGGCGATCAACGATACCGTGAGCGTGAATTCCACGATCAGCGATCCCAATACATCGAATAATACCGCGACTGCCGCTGACGTTGTCGCCCTCGCGACGCAGGCAGATCTGATCACCACGAATTCTGCCCTGCCAACATCGGTGGCACCGGGGAGCAACGTCACGTACACCCAAACCGTGACCAACAGCGGGCCGGCGATTGCGACTGCAGTGAGCTTCACTCAAACCACCCCGCCGAATACCACGTTCCAGTCGATCACACCTCCGGCCGGATGGACCTGCGGGACGGTTCCAGCGGTTGGGGGCACCGGGACGATCACTTGTACAGACGGCAGCAGTCTCGCAATCAACGGCAGCGGAACCTTCACTGTCGTGCTGCAGGTGATCTCCGCAACGCCGTCCGGCACAAACATCACTGAGACCGCCACGGCCACCGCCTCTAACATCGTGCCCAACCTCACCGGCAACAGTGCGGCCGCCGTGGTTGTTGTCGCCAGTGCGAATAGCGCTGACATGGCCATCGTGAAGTCGGCCACACCCAGTCCCACAGTACCCGAAGAGGACACACTCACTTACACGCTTACCGTTACTAATAACGGGCCGGCGCCTGCGACTAACGTGATGGTAACTGATCCGTTGCCGTCCGACTTTACCTTTCTCTCCGCCAACACAACTGCTGGTACCTGCTCAGAAGCAGGAGGAACTGTGACTTGCTCGCTAGGAACAATGGCTAACGCCGCGAACGCCACAGTTACCATCCTCACCCTCACAGGCGCACCAGGGACCGCCACCAATACGGCGACCGTAAGCGCAAACGAGACCGATCCCAATCCGAACAACAACACTTCCACGCAGACCGAGATCATCACCGCCGCGACTAGCATCAGGTTGGAGTCATTCGCTGTCCAGTTCGGCAAAGATAAGACTGGCACAAACCGTGTCGTGCTGCTCTGGAAGACGGGTAGGGAAGTACACAACCTCGGATTCAACATTTACCGCGAACAGGGCGGCGAGCGTGTTCAGTTGAATCCCTCGCTGATCGCTGGATCAGCCCTGCTCATGAGTGGAGCGCTACCGAAGCATTCCGGCAAGACCTACGCTTGGGTCGATTCGTCCGCAAGCGCTGGCAGCGGCCCCTACTGGCTGGAAGATGTCGACGTGAACGGCACCCGCATACTCCACGGACCGGTTTCAGCTTCGGCTGCGAGTGGCTCAGAGTCTGCCAGTGAGTCGATTCCAGCAGCCTCAGCGATGTTGCATCAACTCAACCAGGTACAGCCTACAGCAACGCTCACCGGGACCAGTCATCCGCTTGAGAACATTTCGCAGAATACTTCGCCGACGCCTGCGCAGTATCAGAAGCAGTTCGATGTCGCAGCCCATCCCGCGGTCAAGATTTATGTAAAGCACGAGGGCTGGTACCGGGTTACTCAGCCTGAACTAGTTACCGCCGGGTTGGATCCGAACGTTGATCCCGCATTCCTGCATCTTTACGCCGAGGCCATCGAGCAGCCGATGCAAATTAACGGCGCTTCCGTTGGGCCCGGAGGCTTTGGTCCCCAGGCAGCAATTTATTTCTACGGCACTGGAATCGACACGCAATACTCGGGCACCAGAGTTTATTTTCTTGCCAAAGAGGAATCGCGGGGCAGGCGCATTCATAGCTTGCCGCCATCTACTGGCTCGAATCAGCCGCCCGCAAGCTTCCCTTTCACGGTAGAACTCACGCCCCGTACGACTTACTTCTCGGCGCTGACCACCGCGAATGGCGACAATTTCTTTGGACCCATCATTTCTTCGACTCCCGTCGATGAGACCATTCAGGTCTCCCATCTCGACACAATTTCTACCGAGACTGGGCAATTGGATGTGATACTGCAAGGCGTAATTCTTGCGATCCCGCACGACGTGGCCATCACACTGAACGGAACGCCCTTGGGCAATCTCACCTACACTGGTCAAGTCAAAGGCAGATTCCACGTGAGTCTCCCGCCCGGTCTTTTAGAGGAGGGCGCCAATACCATCACGTTCACTTCGCAGGATGGGGCATACGATTACAGCCTGGTGCAATCGATCCGTGTTACTTATCCGCACACGTACGTGGCGGATGCCGATGAATTAATTTTCACCGGGCGCCCCGGCGATGAACTAAGACTCAGTGGCTTCTCGCAAACACCCGTGACCATTGTCGATATTTCGAATCCCAATCAACCGCTAGAACTCACAGCTCAAGTCACAAAGGATACAACCTCGAAAGCCATCGACTACCAGCTTGAGGTACAGGTGCCCTGGTCCACGACCAATCCATCGGCTCCGGCACGGCATACCCTCATCGCGGTGGCCGATTCGCGTATCGCTTCAGCAGTTGGAACTCGACCGAACCATCCCTCGCACTGGCACAGCACGCAATCCGGTAGCGACATCGTAATTGTGTCGCCTGAGGCCTTTGCCGGCGCTCTCGGCCCGGTGATTCGAGCACACGAAGCGGAAGCGAAGTCATCCACGCTTGTGTTGATCGACGATTTGTATGACGAATTTAATTTCGGGCAACACAGTCCTGTCGCTATCCGCACGTTCCTGCAAACCGCGGTCAAGGGTTGGCACACTGCGCCGCATTACTTGTTGCTCAACGGCCGTGCCTCGTTCGATCCGCGCAACTACCTCGGCTTCGGCCATCTCGACTTCGTTCCCACAAAGATCGTCGCCACGACCGGCTTGATGACCGCTTCGGACGACTGGTTCTCCGACTTCAACGACAGCAGTATCGCAACCATCGCTACCGGCCGCCTGCCTGTCAGCACCGCGGCTGAAGCGAAACTGGTCGCAGGCAAGGTCGCCACTTATGAAGGACAATCCACCAACGGCCCGTGGACTTCGCAAGCCCTCATGGTCGCCGATATGAACGACACCGAGAACTTTACGAAAGATAGTCAGCTGGTGCAGGCGCAGCTGCCTTCTTCGATCCAGGTGACCGACGTATTCCTCAGTACGATGTCCGTCCCAGATGCCCAACAGGCAATCCTCGCCGCCATCAACGCCGGGCAGCTAGTGGTGAATTATTCCGGACATGGCTCCGAAGACGAATGGTCGGGCGACAATCTCTTCAACTCTGGCCAGGCGAGCGCCTTGACCAACGGCACTTCTTTGCCCGTCTTTCTCATCATGGATTGCTTGAACGGATTCTTTCAGGATGTTTACGAAGAACCGCTGGCGGTCTCTCTCATGCTCGCGCCGGGTGGCGGCGCCGTGGCCGTCCTGGCCTCCAGCGGGCTGAACCAGGCTGCGCCGCAGACGGTTCTCGACAAACTGGTGGTCGAAGCCGCAACGGGCCCATCGCAACTCGCTCTGGGAGATGCCATTCTCAAAGCGAAGTCCGGCATCACCAATCCTGCCGTGCGCAAAACCTATAATCTACTGGGTGATCCCGCGATGCAGATCAAGCCCCCCGTTGCTAATCCCGCGCACTAACCCACGGTGGAGTTAGACCTGGGCCATATCAGCAGGCACTGCGGCTCGTCGCAGTGGCTGGGCGATGGCCTTCATCACATTTTCAAATCCAGCAAAATCCAGGGACTGGGCGCCGTCCGACAGTGCTCGCTCAGGGCAGGGATGCACTTCGATAATTAATCCGTCGGCTCCCACCGCGACGGCTGCCCGCGAAACCGCGGCGATCAAACTCTGCTTCCCGGTTCCATGCGATGGGTCTGCGATGACGGGCAGATGAGAAAGATCGCGTGCCAATGCCACGGCTGCAAGATCAAACGTATTCCTCATCTCCGTTTCAAAAGTCCTGATGCCGCGTTCGCAAAGCACAACTTCACGGTTTCCTCCCGAAAGTAAATATTCCGCCGCCAGCAGCCATTCCTTCACGGTTGAAGATGGTCCGCGCTTCAATAGCACTGGCTTGTTGACGGTAGCCAATCGCCGCAGCAGCGCGAAGTTCTGCATGTTGCGCGCCCCCACCTGCAGCATGTCCACATACTCGCAGATCGTGTCTACATCCTCCGTGCTCATCACCTCCGTGACAACCGGAAGCCCTGACTGCTCCCGGGCTTCACGCAGGATCTTCAAGGCTTCCAGCCCTAGTCCCTGAAAGTCATATGGGGAGGTTCGCGGCTTGTAAGCACCACCGCGAAGCATGGTCGCGCCGGCGCGCTTTACCGCATGCGCCGTATCCAGCAACTGCTCGCGCGATTCAACTGAGCATGGCCCGGCGATAATCACAACACCCGGCCCACCAATGCAGACTCCACCCACGGTCACCAGCGATCGCTCCGGCTTGACTTGCCGGCTGACCAGCTTGAAAGGCTGTGCAATGGCGACCACATTCTCGACTCCTGCCGCCGCCAGCAAAGCTTCGATTTCGTGCCGGCGTCCATTTCCCACTGCGGCCACGATGGTTCGCTCCACTCCCCGCGTGACATGAGGCTGGTAGCCCGCCTCGCGGATGCGCTCGACTACATGTGCAATCTCGTGCTCAGTGGCTTTCTCCGACATGTTGACTATCATTGGTCTACCCTCCTAAGGCTTCTGCAAAAAAAGCTAAGGCCGCGATTTGCAATCGCGGCCTTTGGCTGAACTTGGTTGAATCTAGTCGATTATGGCTGACTCGATTTCCCCGCAAGCACCGCCGCAGCCGCTACTCCGGTAAACCAGTAGTAGCGAAACTGCCCGCTAAACGAGGTAAATCGCGTCATCAAGAATAAATCCTTTTAAACAGCCTCGCGGATATACCAGCCGCCCTATTGTATCGAACTGGCCACATTGGAAAAAGCGGTATTGGCGTTTGAGCCGATCAGCCGAATCGTTCCCACCACCAAAACCAGAATAACCGCCAGCATCACTGCGTATTCGGCAATATCCTGTCCCGCATCCTCCGACCATAATCTCCGCATAAATTCGGACATGCTTACCCTCCAATCAGATACGTCTACTCCCGCCAGACGAGAAGAACAAAATCGGTGGACCCATGATGCCGCAGGCTAGAGCGCTTGTCAAACCCAAGTATTGAGAATTTCGACAAAACATCAAGTTCCGTTAGAGAGGTTCCCGCGCCACGGAAACTGGCGGGGACGAAGGAGTCGCTGGTTCGGGCAAGGACTGTCGGACGAGTTGCTGCGCGGAATCCTGAGCATACTGCAGTACTCGGCCGGGAAATACTCCGAGATAGATCGTCACGGCAGTGCAGGCCGCAAGAGCCAAGCCGAGCGATAACGGAATGCGAGTCAAAGGAACTGCCTTACGCGCTTCGCGCATGTACATCACAACGATAATTCGCAAGTAATAGTACGCGCCGATGCCGCTGTTGAGGACGCCGATAACCGTCAGCCAAATCAAGTTGGCCTTCACGGCCGCACTGAAAACGTAAAATTTGGCGAAAAAACCGCCAGTCATTGGAATGCCAATCAGCGACAGAAGGAAGATGGTGAGCGT
>DATNKA010000570.1:0-2544 GCA_035603655.1 Candidatus Acidiferrales bacterium
TATATGGCGTCAACCTAATGTGTGGCGCTCTGTTCGCAACGGGTCTGGTGATGTTTTGCCGTCGCCAAACTTTACCATGGCTTGGCCTCGCGGTTGCGATTCCCTACATGGTGATTGTGGTTGCCATGGGATACAGCCGCCAGGGCGTCGCGCTGGGCATAGCGATGCTCGGTTTGAACGCATTGGAAAACAAATCGGCACTTTGGTTCGTAGTATGGGTAACTGTGGCGGCGACATTTCACATATCAGCGCTATTACTCATGCCGATTGCGGCTTTAGCGTCTACTCAGAACCGATTTTGGGCGGCAATTTGGGTTGGTCTGACATTCGGAATCGCATATAAACTCATGCTCGAAAAGGAAGTTGGAGCGCTGTATACCAACTACGTCCAGACCCAATACCAGTCCGACGGAGCCCTTGTCCGCTTGTTAATGAACGCGATTCCTGCTGTAATCTATCTGAAATGGCGGGTGCGCTTCCAGTTCTCTGAACCGGCAACCCGTCTCTGGACTTGGTTTGCGGTCTTATCGCTTGTGTTCCTCGGACTTTTCGTTATTTCCTCATCCACTACGGCCGTTGACCGTGTAGCGTTGTACCTATTGCCGCTTCAGATCGTTGTTTTTGCGCGACTTCCCTTTTTGATGAGCGCCGTAGGCGCTAGCAAGTCCAATGCGATCCATGCACAGTTAGGGGTGCTCTCTTATTACGCTGCGGTTCAATTCGTATGGCTGAATTTTGGAAGCTTTTCATCTGCTTGGATACCTTATAGAATCTATCCGTTCGAAGCGTAGCTATCACTCCATCGGTTTGAACCGCCCGCCGCTCGGTGGTTTCGCGTTGTTCCTTGTCCGCTGAAGAATTCCGCGTCGCAAAGAAGTCAAGAAGTTCAAGGAATTGACCGGTTTCGTGTCAGAGAAACAAAGCGCGTCGTTCGAATTTCACTCACGCTTGATTCCCGTGAGCCACGAACATATACTAATACTATGAGCTACTTACGGGTATACGGCGCTGAACTCGGCGAACACAACAAAGGTGCCTGCGCCGACGAACATTCCTATGGCCAATTGATGCGCTCATGGTCGGTAATGGGCGGATCGGCGATCCTCAATTATCTCATAAGTCTCCTAAGAGTTAAAATCGTTGCCATTTACCTTGGTCCCAGCGGTGTTGGACTGATCGGGCTCTACTTATCAGGGACTGATCTAGTTGCTACTATCTTCAACGGCATCAGTTCGAGCGCTGTTCGCGAAATCGTCCGAGCGCAAGACGAGCACTCGATTGCTCGAACCGTGCGCACTCTGCGGCGCGCGTGTTGGGTCGTCGGGCTGTGCGGATGGCTTCTTGCGATAACACTGGCCAGACCCATCAGCGACTGGCTGTTCCATTCGACTAGTCATGCAGTGACCATCTCCATCCTAGGCGTCACCTTGGTGTTCAACGCCTTGTTCGTCGGCCGGGTGGCCTTGCTGCAGGGCTTAAGACGGATCGAAGATGTCGCGTGGACGAATATCTCCAGCGCCTTACTGAGTACTGCACTCGCGGTGGGACTCTACGCTTGGCTGGGCGAGAATGGCATCTTACCCGTTCTTATCGCCACCTCACTAATCAGTTTCGGAGTATCCTGCTGGTTTTCGAGGCGAGTTAAGATCAGTTCTGCAGCATTGAGTTGGGCCGGTACGTGTCGAGAAACGAAGCAATTATTGCGTCTAGGCTCAGCGTTTATCTTCATTGCGATCGCCGCGGCCGGAGTGGACTTGTTTGCGCGTACGATTATCGCCAACGGGTTTGGAATACACGCAGCAGGCATATACCAGGCCGCGTGGGCTCTATCGGGCACCTTTTCCGCCGTCGTGTTGTCAGCGATGAGTGCGGATTACTATCCGCGTCTGTCCTCAATAATCCACGACAGCGACCTTGCGACTCAATTGGTCAACCGACAGCTGGAGCTTGCCGTTCTCATTACGCTGCCCGCGCTGCTAGTAACGTTGACCTTTGCCCCCGCGATAATGGAGATTCTGTACACCGAGCAATTTCTGGAAGGAGCTGAAGTGCTCCGATGGATGATGCTTGGCGCGTTTTGCAAAGCCCTATCGTGGCCCCTGGGCTTTCTTCCCCTAGCAAAGGGGTCGGCTCGGTTGGCGATAGCGAATCAAGCACTCTGGGCCCTCACCCAGGGGGCGCTGCTGCTCTGGCTGTCGCATGCGCAAGGCCTTGTCGGCGTCGGCCAAGCATCGGCTGCAGCCCTCGCTTTGCAGGGGCTATTATCCGCATGGGTAGGAAGAAAGCTCGTCGGCTTTGCTTGGTCGTCAGCTGTGAAAAGGTTGATTGTGGTCTCTTTTGCGTTCATCTCAGCCGTATTCGCCTGCGAGATGTTTATCAAGGGTATCACGGCGCTTGCAGCGGCGGGGTTAATCACGCTCATCGGTTGCGTATTTTGTCTACGGTCGCTTGCAGAGCGGTTGAACACGGACAATCCTCTGATCAGAGGCGTATCCTGTATGCCAGGGGGTTGGATAATTCTGGGGAGACCTAAATAATTGATGG
>DATNKA010000571.1:0-2483 GCA_035603655.1 Candidatus Acidiferrales bacterium
AGAGCTTGACAAGCAATTGACGCCAACTCGCGGGCTACGCCAGTGGGATGCCTCATGCAACGCTTTGACAGCATCTCCTGCAATCACCAAAGACGATAACATTCTTCTAATTATCCACGGCACCTTCAGCAAGAGTGATCACATATTCGACGATCTTCGGAAGGCACCAAACGGGCTGGAGTTTCTCGGGCGCGCAGCTAAGCGGTACAAACAGATTCTCTCGTTTGATCACCCGACCGTTTCGGTGAGCCCTATGTTGAACGCCCTTGACCTGCGTGACGCGCTCGGGGAGTCGACTGGACCCATTGACATAGTTTGTCACAGCAGGGGAGGTCTAGTAGCACGTTGGTGGATGGAGGCGCTCGATCCGCATCCGACGAGGTCTAAGCGGTGTGTATTCGTCGCCTCGCCGCTGGGCGGGACCAGTCTGGCAGCCCCACCGAGGCTGCGCGCGGGACTGAATGCTTTAGCGAACTTGTCGCGGTTGCTGGGGACGTCCGGGATGGCTGTTCCGTTGATGAAGGCACCTGCGGCAATTCTCCGGGTGATTGGATCCGTCGTCGGCGTTGCATCTAGGATTCCTTTGGTGGATGCGGCAGTGGCTATGATTCCAGGGTTGGCGTCGCAGTCACGAACGAGTAATAATGCTGAGCTGATTCGGCTCAATGGCCGAACGCAGAACGCACAATATTTTTTTGTGCGTTCAGACTTTCAGAGCACGAGTCCAGGTTGGGATATCTTCCGCGTTATTCGGGAAGCCAAGATCCGGACCGCCGAGACGGCGGCCGATTTCTTTGTGTTTCCAGGCCAGAATGATCTAGTCGTGGACTGCGATTCGATGACGGGAGTTCCGGGCATAACCCTCGGGCCAGCAAATCTGTGCGATTTTGGGACCAATGACAATGTTTACCACACGAACTATTTTGAGAAGAGGGGTACAGTCGACTTCATTAGCCGCGTCCTAGGGGTGTAGCGTGGAGCTGCTCCAAACAAATACCTAGCATTCTAGATTTGTCTTTTGTTCGCCCCTTCTCCGCAAGGAATAACAAACGCTCAAGTCCCTCTGTTTTGGGGTGTATTTCTTCCATACCGGTGAAACTTTCTAAATCCCGCCAACATCTAGGAAGTAATTGCGCATCCATTTACGGAGGTCACCGTCGAGCACTCACCTCTGTAATAGCCGAGCGCTTGACACATGAGGTACACTTTCTTGTCACGGGGGAAGCACCGAGGAATGGTAACTACTAGCGTAACGCCGACTCCAGTTCAAGGGCCTGCCGCGAAGCCCGTCAGTCCCGAAACCACGCGAAAACATCCCTCCATTGAAGATCGCGTAGACTTACTGATGGTTCGCGCTGCTAACAGCCTCGCCGTGAGGCGCGGTGAAAAGCCTGTGGCTTGGTCCGAATTCAAGAAGAAGTTAGTCCGATAGACATCTACGACATCGACATTATGCCGGAGGCTCAACGCGGCTTCTCGGCGATCGCAAGGCCTAATCAGCGTGTCATCTCGTACGCGATAGACGAACTCGCATCTGATCCACGTCCTGCGAACTCCGAACCACTGCCCAACGCCGAGAATTTGCGACGCCTCGCCGTGGGCGATTACCGTGTGATATACGGGATTACGGAAAGCAAGAAGACGGTGGTTGTTGAGCTGATACGACACAAGAGCATCGTATTTACGGCGATAGCAGCCCTAGCCCTCGCGGTACGCGATAAACACTTTTCTCCCTAAACGAGGATTCAGAGACAGACAAGTTCACCGGCGAGTAACGCTGTGATCGCTCTGAGAGATGAATCGCTCCACATCGCCTTGAAATCCAGTAGATAGCCTTTCTGAAATCCACTCCGTTTATGGGGAAGCTGACGTTGCGTAATCGCCGCTAGTCAGCCTCTCCGTCAGGCGGTCTTCTTTGCGGCTCTCACTTTGGCCCACCGAACCCGTTGTGCCGTAGCAATCTTCCAGCGGGCGCTGGCGGACATCGTCCGTTTCTTAGGCACTGGGAGGGGCTTTGCCGTTTCGCCTTTGGCCTTCACTTTCGCCCATCGTGCTCTTTGGGCAGCCGCGATTTTGGCTCTTCCAGCAGCAGACATCTCGCCCCGAGGTGCTGCCCCCTTTCCCGTATGCAGTTCCAAAAGCTGAGAGCGCGGCAGCAATCGCTTTCATTTCCTTGGTCACCCGAACATGCTCTTTCTTCAACATCTGTACCATACCATCTAGGTTCGCCATTGAATCCCCCTCGCGCGGATTCTACAGGAGGCGTTGGCAGTGAGCGAAAAATGGTGTTTACAACGGTCATCATTTGGACATCGGTCTGATCACAACGAGAAGGAAGATACCTTTGTGTTTCCGTCTTAAGACGCTTCTACTCGTTCGAGCGAGAACTTGATAAGCCACTCGGGAAATTCCACTGCTTCCGCTTATCCTTGCCAAGTCCCGGCAATATTTCTGCCTTCTTGCACCGTAATAGACACACTCCC
>DATNKA010000572.1:0-4354 GCA_035603655.1 Candidatus Acidiferrales bacterium
CGCGCTGCGGGTTCAGGACCGCGTCATTTGTTTGGAAGAGCGGTTACGCCTCACCACACTGTCGCCCGAGCCATTGCGCTCACGCCTTCCGGAGTTAACCGAACGACAACTCATCGCTCTCCGTTTTTCTTCGGATGCGGAAGCACCCAGCCTGGCCGAACGCGCGCTAACCGAAAAACTTGCGCCGCGGGACATCAAGCAGGCAATCCAGACGTGGCGTCCGGATTACTGGCGGGTCTGACCGGGCTTTCAAACCTTTAACGTGCTTCTGCCGTCTGATGGTTAGGCGCATCGGTAACCGTCGGTTCGGTGCCGAAAGTAATAGACAGAGTCTGTTTTCGACGTTGACCCGAGCGCGACTGCGAGGTACGATTTTTGGTAGAATTCATCGGGCTTTAATGTCGCGGAGCAATCCGTATCTCCTAGAGAAATATGCGAGTTGCAACACTCCCAATGCGGATCGCCATGCTGGCTGCACTGGCAGTGGTCGGCTCCTCGTGCCATACCGCGCAGAAGCCGGTCTCCGTGGTGCCTCCCGGAACCACGCCGCAACTGGCAAAAGCGCCTGCGGCCATCCCGGAGCGACCCCCATCAGCCAAATTACAGCCCACTGCCCAGGAGCAGAATCAACCTTCTGCCGGAGCCAGTCCCGAGGGCCCAGCCGTGAAGCCCGCTTCCGATCCGGTCGGAGATCTGGTCGCCAGGGTTGAAAAAGAATATCAGGCAGGACTCGCGAACTATCAGGCAGGCCAACACGACGCCGCCAAGCAGAATTTTGACAACGCTTTTAACGCGCTGCTCGAAAGCAAACTCGATATTCGCTCCGACGACCGCCTGGAAAAGGAATTTGAGCGTATCGCTGAAGGCGTCAATCAGATGAGTCGGGGTGATCTGGCCTCCGCGTCCGAGGCGCAGAATTCCGAACCCGCCCCGATCGACGAAACCAACGGCATCACCCCCTCTGCCGATCCCAGCGTGCGGGCCAAGGCTCTGGCCGAAGTGAAATCAACCCACTCCGACCTGCCGCTTATGATGACGGACCAGGTTGCGGGCTACATCAGTTACTTCTCCAATCGCGGGCGTGGAACTTTCGAGCGCGCCTTTGCCCGCTCCGGCCGCTACCACGACATGATGGTTCGGATCCTCAAGCAAGAAGGAGTCCCTCAGGATTTGATCTACCTGGCTCAAGCCGAATCGGGATTCCAGCCGACCGCCGTTTCCCGCGCCGGTGCTCGCGGAATCTGGCAATTCATGGGAAGTCGGGCGCGCGGCTATGGCCTGCAGAAAAGCGCCTGGGTCGACGACCGCCAGGATCCCGAGAAATCCACTCGCGCCGCGGCCCACCATCTTAAAGATCTTTATGCTCAGTTCGGCGACTGGTATCTGGCCATGGCCGCGTACAACTCCGGTCCCGGTACGGTACAGGCCGCCGTGCGCCGCACCGGCTATGCGGATTTCTGGGAACTCTACCGGCGCAACGTCCTTCCCAAGGAAACCCGCAATTACGTTCCCATTATCTTGGCCGTAACCATCA
Source organism: Candidatus Acidiferrales bacterium (assembly GCA_035603655.1). Classification (GTDB taxonomy): domain Bacteria; phylum Acidobacteriota; class Terriglobia; order Terriglobales; family Acidobacteriaceae; genus Sulfotelmatobacter. The sequence goes on from DATNKA010000572.1 coordinate 1,535, forward strand.
TGACCAAGAATCTGTCGCACTACGGTTTTGATGATGTCTCGATGGACGAGCCCACTGCCTTCGATGCCGTAACCATCAGCTATCCCGTTGATTTACGCCTGGTTGCCGACTGTGTGGACCGAACTCCTGCGGAACTGCAGCAAATGAACCCCAGCCTTCTGCGGCTGAGTACACCCAAGGAAGGGACTTTCGAACTGCATTTGCCCGCAGGTACGAAACAGCAGTACCAAACCGCCATTGCCGCAATTCCTTCCGGCATGCGGCTGTGGTGGCGCTATCCCACGGTGCATTCCGGTGACACCCTGGCTGCCCTGGCGCACACCTACCGCACAACGGCAAAGGCTATCGAGGAAGCTAATCACTTGGACGGCGCGGAGCTTCCCATTGACGCCAAGCTGATTATTCCAGTTACACCCAGCAAGCACGTCAGTGATACAGGCACTTACGCGCGCCGAATCACGCGCTACAAAGTCCGCAAGGGAGACACGGTACAAACCGTCGCCGAGAACTTCGGCGTGTCGGAGCAGATGGTCCGGCGCTGGAACGGGTTGCGCGGCGACAGCCTGCACGGACGAACCGTGCTTGCCTTACATCTGCCGGTTTCGCCTGCCAGTGAATTGGCCTCTGCCTCCCCTGGCAGGCCGAGCAGGCGTTCCCCGAAAGCGGCACACCCAGACAGCGTCATAGGTTCCACAGCCAAATCTGCAAGCACTTCGGTGAAGGCATCGGACGAGGACGGGCCAGAGCAAGCTAGCGTACTGCGCCACAAGGTAAAATCTGGCGAAACCCTGTATTCCATTGCCACAACCTACAAAACCACCGTCGCCGCCCTGAAGCGCAACAATCAAAACGTTGCTACCCTGCGACCTGGCATGGTCCTGGTTGTGGAGCCCGCCCGCTAGCCGACTCAAGAACCTTGGACAACTTTGCGGCAGCCAACAAGTCTCGCCTAATTCTTCTTTCCTTTGCTCGCGCACTGTGATAACAGATAAACGAACCTGCTGTGAATAGCAGTCCTTGCAAACTGCATTAAACGACGTGCTATAATCGCGCGCCGTTCGAGCATAAAGTTTCTGGTGGTCTTCTAATTTCCGTACCCGGCGGCCTTGCACGGCTATTCCCGCGCCAGGACACCAAAACTAAGATCAGGAGGAGCAATGACGTTTTACGATCCCACACTCTACGGCCGTGATGAAGAAGAAGAATTCGGCGACAGCGGCGCTTACAGCGAGTCGCTCGAAGAGGATTTTGAAGAGGAAGAGGAGGAGGAAGAAGAAGCCGGCGTCCCAGAACCCGAAATGAGCGAGCCCGCCGGTTCCGTTCCTCCGCCGCCACCCGCACCCAAGCCCGCTGCTCCGGCCGGCGGCGGCCCAAAGAAACCAGCGGCCAAAAAGAAGGCACCGGCGCCAGCTAAGAAGGCACCTGCGAAAAAGGCGCCCGCCAAGAAAAAATCGCCCGCCAAACCGGCAAAGAAGAAACCGGCCAAGAAGTCCGCGAAAAAGAAGCCCGCCAAAAAAGCGGCCAGGAAACCAGCCAAGAAGAAAGCCAAGAAGGGGCGCCGCTAACCTGCTGTCTGCGATTGCGAAAACCAGGACCGCGGACCCGCCGCCTTCCTGGTTTTCTATTCTGTAGTTTGGGCACCCGGACGTAGGAGCCGCCGGGTTGGAGCACCGGCCACCAGGTTCGCGCTGATCATTCCCAGGTCTACCACCCCAGGTCCACTACCCCAGGTAACCACCCCAGGTCCACCAAGCCCATGTCGCCCAAAGCCCAAGTCGGACAAGGCAGAGTCGGACAAGCCAGGGTCGGACAAGGTCGGCACCCGATACTCTACTTCTTTCCGGCCACGTTTCCCCCGACCGCTGCCCTGCACTTTCCATATAACTCGAGCAACTGCGCCGCATATTCGTCGGGCTTCGAGGCTGAACCTGTGCCCTGAAACCCCACCCCAGAAGAGGTGGTTCGCCCATACCCAGTTGTCATCGCCACAAATTTCATCAAATCGAGCGCGATATCCTCATCGCGTCGCGCGCTCGCATGTGAGGTCGGTCCTTCTTCCATAAGTCCTTCTCCTGATCCGGAAATATAAGGAATTGATTCTTCGTCTTCTAAGTCTTCCATACTGCTGCTCCAAAAGTACTTAGCAGAGATGATAGCAGCTCAGGGATGATCCTGGCCGTCGCGCCTATTTGCGGTATTGAAAACCTTAATTAGACGCAAGCTCGCAGCCCGAACGGCTTCACCCAATCTTCAGGTGGATCTGAATAAAATAGAGTCTGGTACAACCACCCTGTGAAACTGCTCGTCGTCGAAGATGAACCTCGCATGCTCGAACTGCTGCGCCGTGGCCTGACCGAAGAGGGCCACAACGTAACCTGCGCCTCCGACGGCAGAGAAGGTTGGGAACTCGCGCACGCCTATGAATTCGACGCGGTCGTGCTCGACATTATGCTGCCCAAGATGAATGGTTTCGACCTGGCCAGAAAGCTTCGTCAGGAGCGAATTCGAACTCCTGTGCTGATGCTGACCGCCAAGGATTCCGTTCCTGATGTGGTACGCGGCCTCGACGCGGGGGCGGACGACTACCTAACCAAACCCTTCAGCTTCAACGAACTGCTGGCACGTCTGCGCGCATTGCAGCGCCGCGCCACCTCCCGCCCGCAGAACCGGCTTCAGGTCGGCGATCTTGTCCTCGATCCGGAATCCCGCGAAGTCTCGCGCGCTGGAGTTTCTATTTCGCTTACCCGCACCGAGTACAGTCTGCTGGAACGCTTAATGTATCGCGCCGGCAAAGTGGTTCCGCGACGCACGCTGATCGAA
>DATNKA010000573.1:0-4138 GCA_035603655.1 Candidatus Acidiferrales bacterium
TGTGGCAGTTGATGCTGCACGCTCAGGTTGTACTGGTAATCGTACGGAGTGTGCAGGCGTGGATTCACGAAGAAGATGCTGCCGGCGCCAAAGGGAAGGAAATCTCCGGTAGTGGTGCTAAACGCGGTTGAAGGATTCGGCGGCTGCGATGGAAACGGGTTTGGAACAATGGGAGTCGTGGAACTGGCCCACGGTTGGCTGTAAAACGGAAAGGCTGCGGTTGTGGCGGCGGGTTGGACGGGCGTGCCCGGGACGCAGTTCGTTGTCGTCGTCGGGGAAGGCAGCAAGCAGGGATAGGCGACGAATGGCTCGCTATAGAACGGAGGAGCACCGTTGAATTGCAGGTTGTCCTCGCCCTTGAGCACGTCATAGAAAATGCCGAACCCACCGCGAATACTGGTCTTGGCTCCGCTCCCTGGACTCCAAGCGAAGCCGATTCGCGGCGCGAAATTGTCCTTGTCCGGGAAGTTCGTTCCTCGCGGGGCCCCCGGGTCTCCGGGAAAAACCAAGCCGAGCGGCGCATTTGGAAACCGCGTCGACTGGTCGCCGGGAGTGATGGAGAAGCTTCGCCCTTGGGTGTCGAGCTTGGGAGAACTGTACTCGTAGCGAATTCCCAATGTCAGAGTCAGGTTTGGTCTCACCCGCCATTCGTCCTGCGCGAAGCCGTTAACCGATTTGCTGCGAATGTTGTTGCGCGCGTTTGGGCCCTCAAACAGATTGTTCGGGGCGCCCAGCAGAAAATCAGCAAAGCTGTTTCCACTCCCGGTACCGCCCGCGGCATATCCTAAGAAAACGAAGTTACTGTCAGTGAAGAAACCGAAAAGTGTGTTTTGCTGATAGCCGGAAAATCCCCCGCCGAACTTCCACGTATTCCGCCCTTTGACCCAGGTGAATGCCTCTGAAATCGCGTACGTAGTGCCGGCGAAGTGAGCTGGGCCTGCCTGGTCCGGTCCAAAGGCCAATCCGTTATCGAAAGACATGAAGGGAGGACCATTGGGAAGGTCCGAAGCGATGCCGAACTCAGGAATCGTGGCCTGATTCGAAGCGGGCGACTCCGACAGACTGGTGCGGCGCTGACCCGTGAAGCGCAGTTCATTCAGCTTCTCCGTTGAAATAGTTCGAGTGTAGGCCACATTTAGAAAATAACTGTTGTTCTGCACGTTGGCGGGAAATCCGGCTACGGTGGAAGATTCAATGCCCGGAGAGCCGCCAAAGGGCTCAAGCTGGGGATTTCGGATGCCGCCGACGGTGCCCGAGAGCTTATCTTTGGAAGTGATTTCGAAATCAATTTTGCCGGTCAGTTCATTGTTATTGTTCTGAGCGCCTCCCGCAGGCAATAGCGTCCCGGTCGGCGATGCTGGCACCAGTCCTGTGGCAATGTAGGCGGTCGCAGCGGGATCAATCTTGGTGGGGTCGATGATCGCGTTGGCCGCAAGAGCCGGGTTCGATTGAAAATATGGATTCGCCTGCAGGAACGCAGCCACGTTTGGGTCGGGACCTCCGTTCGCAGCCTGCGAGAAGTTGCCGGTCAGTTCGGCAGGTGTAAACACAGTCTGCTCCGCCTCCACATCTGTCTCTACCTGTCGCTGTCCTTGGTAAGAGACAAAGAAGAAAAGTCTATTCTTAACAATGGGACCGCCGAACGTGCCGCCAAACTGATTCCTCTTAAGATTATTTCGCGGTATTCCCTGTTGAATATTGAAATAGGCATTGGCGTCGAAATCGGTGTTGCGCACAAAATCGAATGCGCTGCCATGGAATTTGTTCGTCCCGGACTTGGTGACAACGCTGATCACGCCTGCACCATTGCGACCGTATTCCGCCGTATAGTTGCTGGTCAGAATGCGGAACTCAGCGATCGCATCAGGGTTCGGATCGAGGACTGCACCATTATCGACGAGATCGTTGTTGATACCTCCATCCAGCAAGTAGGTGATGGAATCGGTGCGTCCGCCGGCGACGTTAAACCCGTGGCTGGCGCTCGTATCGTCGGGATTATCGTCGGTCACGCCCGGCTGCAAAAGAGCGAGGGTGAGAACATCGCGTCCGTTCAGCGGCATGTTAACGATGGGGCGCTCAGTCACTGACTGACCGAGCGTCGGGTTTACTGTTTCAACGCCCGACCCTTGTCCTTCCACCGACACATGCTCGCTGACCGCTCCTATCTCCAAATGAAAGTCCAACCGCAGCGACTGATTGATTTCCAACTTAGCTGTGGTTGCCTCATATGTACGAAAACCCTGACGGCGCGCCACAACGTGATAAATTCCGATAGGCAGATCAAGAATCTGGTAGTAACCGTCCTTGCCGCTAACCGTCGAGCTGACCACATTCGTGGACGTATTTGTGGCGCTGATCCCGACTCCCTCCATAATTGCGTTCTGCTGATCTGTGACCGTGCCCACGATCTTTGCGGTTGCCTGTTGCGCTCTCGCGTCGGCACGAAACAAAACAGTCATAGACAGAACCAACAGAACTACTGTCAGCAACAGTCGATGTGATCTCGCCATTTGAAGTCGCATAGCTACACCTTTCCTCAGGCTTCTGGCTTCGGTTGGAGTGTTCTCCGCTTACAGGGGATACGTCGGCACTTCGGGAAAACGAACCGGGACCGCAGCGCTAATTGCTCGGGGAATATGCAATTGTGCGTCCACGATGTCTAAGCTAGATTTCAATGAGTTAGAGGTAAATCGCAATGTCAACTTATGTTTTTTGATAGAACTCTATTCGAATTTTCGAAGGTTCTAAGGCTTCGACGTTGGCTGGAGGCGAGCGGCGAGAGGATGCCGGAATCAAAGAAGCGCTGGATACATGGTCTCCCATTCGATGTAGCGGAGTTGACGCGCTCTTGGCGCCATAACAATCGAGATGTTTCAACATTTAGGAGCCTAGCTGTTCAATCTCTCGCCACCGGCGCGTTCGTGCGATCTTCAATTTTGATGGTCATCCGCCAGCGCATGGACGACGATGCCGTTAGGATGTAGGAATGGTTCGACCGCGTCGGTTTTGCGGTGGATCGCGCCGCGCTCCGGCGTGAGTTTCCCGACGTCGCCTTCCACGATTTCGAGTCTTGGGCAAAGACGCGGGATTGGAATGCGCTTCTGCCGAGCGCATAGAGGCGGACACCGGCGGCTGGCTCAGTCTTCATGAGACTGCGTATGGCGCCCCATTAGGCAGATTTAAGGAAGAGCACGCATGAAAGCTGTCAGATTGTTGGAATATGGTGGGCAGTTGGTGTTCAACGATGTACCAACGCCGGCGATCGCACGTGACGAGATCTTGGTGAAGATCAAGAGTACCGCCGTCAATCATCTGGATCTCGTCAAGGCTTCGGGAACCGCAAGACAGATACTCCCGATCGACCTGCCCTGGATACCTGGCCATGAGTTTTCAGGGACCGTCGAACAGACTGGCAGTGACGTTGCGGCATATGCGCCAGGTGATGCCGTGTTCGCTGCCAACGAGACGGGCGGCGCGTACGCGGAGTATCTGGCTGTCAAGCCGGCGGCCATGGCAACGAAACCATCCAGCCTCTCATTTGAGGAGGCAGCATCTGTGCCGGTGGCCTCCCAAACTGCGTGGCAGGGACTCTTCACCCACGGTCACCTGGAAAAGGGACAAACGATCCTGATCGATGGTGGTGCCGGCGCTGTGGGAGCCTATGCGGTGCAATTGGCATCGCACGCCGGTGCCACCGTCATTGCCACAGCAAGCGGCGACCATGAGGCGTACCTCAACTCCATCGGGGCCAGCCGGGTTCTCGATTATCGAGAGGCGCAGTTCGAGAAGATTCTGCGAGAGAAGGTCGATGTGGTTTTCGACTTGGTCGGTGGTGATGCACAGAAGCGGGCGTTCCTGGTCTTGAAGGAAGGTGGCCATCTCGTATCCGCCGTTCAGCCCGTATCGCAGGAAGAGGCAGCGATGCACCATGTGTCGGGCGTGATGATGCGGCTCGCGCCGTCAGGGGACGTGCTCAGCAGAATCGGGCGACTGCTGGAAGAGGGGACAATACGACCAGACGTTGCGACCGTGTACGCGCTCCAGGATGCGGCCGAGGCATGGAAGGACATCGCCGGAAACCTGCCGGGAGTTCATGGGATGTCGTCCAGTGGGCCGGGAAAGGCAAGACGCAGGTCAC
>DATNKA010000574.1:0-2836 GCA_035603655.1 Candidatus Acidiferrales bacterium
TGGATCAGAAAAAAGAAATATCGCGCCGACAATTCGTGGCCTCGGCGGCCGCCGTGACTGCTATATCGGCGTTCCCGGCTCGAAACGCCATCGCAATGATCGCCGGAGAGCGGGCCATGGGAACTCAAAGCGCAGCCTCTCTCACGAACCAACCCGGCTGGCGCGATCAAGGGGTGGAGAACCTGGCGAAATCGCCGCATGCCAAGTTGAGAAATATTCCTGTGCACGCCGTAACGATCGAGAGTGGCTTCTGGGGAACTCGACGCGAGGTGAACGTCACCAAGAGTATTCCGACGATGCATGATCTGCTGGAAGCGAACGGGCGCATGAACAATTTTCTTCGCCTTGTGGGAAAGAGCAATGCTGCGCAGCAGGGTCCGGTCTACTCGGACTCCGATGTTTACAAGTGGACGGAGGCGGTTGGCTTTGTGCTGCAGTCCGGCGATCGTCCCCAACTGCGGGCAAGCGCTGAGAAGGCGATCAGCGAGGTTGTGGCTGTGCAGGAGTCTGACGGCTACCTGAATACGTACTACGTCGACGATCGCAAAGCGCTGCGAATGCAGCCGCAGACGCAGACGACTGGGCATGAGCTTTACAACATCGGACACATGCTGCAGGGCGCGATTGCCTACTACCGGGGGACGGGCGACCGCAAATTGCTGGATGCCGGCATTCGGTTCGTTGACGATTTTCTGATTCCTAATTACGGGCCTGCTCCGAAGAAGCCAATCGTCTCCGGACATCCCGAAATTGAGATGGCGTTGATCGAGTTGTACCGAATTACAGGCGACAAGCGACAACTCGAACTGGCAGGTTACATCCTGCAGGGAGACAAGCGGATCGATCTTCCGGAGGGCAGAACTATATACATGTTCTCTGGCACGCCTTTTACTAAAAGAACAAAACTCGAAGGCCACGCAGTGCGAGCCATGTATGCGTGCTGTGGCGCGACGGATTACTACATGGAAACAGGCGATGACTCCTACTGGCAAACTCTGAACAAACTCTGGACTGACATGACCACCACCAAGATGTATGTCACGGGAGGGGTGGGTTCGCGGGCTGATGGAGAAGCGTTTGGAGATGCTTATGAACTTCCGAACTTCCGCGCCTATGGAGAAAGTTGCGCCGCTATCGGCAACATGATGTGGAACTGGAGAATGCTGGCGGCGACCGGAGATGCAAAGTTTACGGATGTGATCGAGCGTGCCCTCTACAATGGCATCAACTCGGGAATGTCACTGGATGGGGTGATGTACTGCTATCGCAACCCGCTGGCGTTCGATCCGTCAGGCGGAGACAAGATCCGCAACCCGTGGTACGACACTACCTGTTGCCCGCCGAATCTTGAGCGGACCTTCGGTTCCTTACCTGGATATTTCTATAGCACCAGTAACGACGGTATTTACGTCCACCTTTATGACAATTCAGAACTGGATTGGCATTTGGAGAATGGTACGGGCCTGAAGATCGCACAGAAAACGAACTATCCATGGGATGGCAACGTGGAAATGACAGTGGCGCCATCGCAGCCCGCTGAGTTCGTGATGTATCTGCGAATTCCGGGATGGGTCGACAGCGCTCGGGTTACGGTGAACGGCTCCGCACAGGTGGGTGTCAAGCCGGGCGAGTATCTAGCAATACGCCGTCGCTGGTCAGAGGGGGATCGCGTCCAGTTGCAGATGGAAATGACACCGCAGGTACTGGAAGCGAATCCGCGGGTCGCGGATGACACTGGCCGCGTCTCCGTGCAGCGCGGTCCACTCGTCTACTGTCTCGAAGAACTCGATCAGTTGAATGGCGTGACGTTAAGTGACGTAGCCTTGGCACTGGGGAAGCGCCCAGACTCGGAGTTTCAGAGCGAGATGAAGAGCGACCTTCTCGGTGGCGTGCTAGTGCTCCATCACACCGGCGTGAGCTATGACAGGAGTGCGATTGCTAACACCCTCTACCCCAGATACACCGGAGCAAACGAAAGAACAAGGAAAGTACCGCTGACCTTCATTCCGTACTACGCATGGGCGAATCGGCAAGCAACCTCTATGCAGGTTTGGATGGAGGTTGCGAGATCTTAACCAACGAGGCCGGAGGCAACGTCGGGATGTCGAGCGGTAAGGCCTAACGTAAGTCTAGACTCATTAAACTGAGAGCCTCCAGGAGAATGCAACTATGGCAGGCAGCAGACGAAAGTTCTTACAGCAAGCCGCTGGTGTTGGAGTTGCTTGCTCTGCGAATCTTTTCGAGCGCGGTTTCGCATTTGGTCAAGACGCCCAAGCCGCGCAGTTCCCGTCCGCAGACGTTGCGCGTGTCTACATTGATTCGCGACGAACTATCGGTTCTTTGGACCGAAACCTCTTCGGATCCTTCCTGGAGCATTTGGGACGAGCAATCTATGAGGGTATTTACGATCCGGGTTCGGCGCTCTCGGACGCAAACGGATTTCGCAAGGATGTGATGGAAGAAGTGCGCAATCTTGGCGTTCCGATCATCCGGTATCCTGGCGGAAATTTTGTCTCCGGATACGATTGGCTGAATGGGGTTGGACCCAAGAAAGAACGTCCCCGCATGCTCGACAAGGCATGGAATACAGTCGATACCAACCAGTTCGGCACCAACGAATTTATGGCATGGAGCAAGACGGTGGGTGCAAAACCGCTGATGGGCTTGAATCTGGGCACGGGCACGCCGGAGAAGGCCGCTGCGCTCGTTGAATACTGCAATATTGAGAAGGGTACAAGATGGAGCGATTTGCGACGCAGCCACGGAATTGAACAACCGTACAAGGTGGAGCATTGGTGCCTGGGAAATGAGATGGATGGTCCGTGGCAAATCGGGC
>DATNKA010000575.1:0-4061 GCA_035603655.1 Candidatus Acidiferrales bacterium
GGAAAAGCTGAGGCAAATGCCGCAAATTCAAGACGTGGCAACCGACCAGCAGACCAGCGGACTTTCTGCAGCGCTCGTGATCGATCGCATAACCGCCTCGCGCATGGGCATTACCCCGACCAGTATTGACCAGACTCTTTACGATGGGTTCGGCCAGCGGCAGATTTCCACGCTCTACACCCAATTGAATCAATACCACGTGATTTTGGAGACTCAGCCCGACTTCCAGAAATCGCCTTCGAAGCTGCACGACATTTACGTTCGCTCCGCGCTGGCGCCAACCGCGCTGACCACCTCGCCAACCTCGGCAAACAGCGTAATCACGGCTTCCACCGCCGGAGGTGGTTCTGGATCACCCAACCCCGCCGCCTCCAGCAGCACGGCAGTTTCAGGCTCCGCGAACCCCGCGGCAGTGACTACTCCAAACGGCGCTGCGGTTCCGCTCAGCGCGATCACTCACTTTGAATCGCGCAGCGCCCCGCTCTCCGTGAACCATCAGGGACAATTCCCTGTCGTTACAATTTCCTTCAACTTGGCGCCAGGAACTTCGCTGGGCGAAGCGACCAAAGCCATCGATGCTGCTCAAAAAGATCTGGGAATGCCGCTCAGCGTCCAAGCCGCATTCCAAGGCACGGCTGCTTCCTTTCAGATTTCGCTGAGCAATGAGCCCATATTAATTCTCGCCGCTCTCATCACCGTGTACATCGTCCTCGGCGTTCTTTACGAGAGTTACATTCACCCGATCACAATTCTTTCCACACTACCTTCGGCGGGCGTCGGCGCAATTCTCGCCTTGCTGATCTGCGGACAGGAATTGAGCGTCGTCGCACTGATAGGCATCATCCTGCTGATCGGCATCGTGAAGAAGAATGGAATCATGATGATCGATTTCGCGCTCGAGGCTGAACGCAAACACGGAAAAACTTCGGAGGAGGCCATTTACGAAGCCTGCCTCCTGCGGTTTCGCCCGATCATGATGACCACCATGGCCGCCTTGCTGGGAGGCCTGCCACTCGCCTTGGGTTCCGGCATTGGTTCGGAACTCCGGCGCCCGCTCGGTATTGCCATGGTCGGAGGCTTGCTCCTGAGTCAGGTTCTAACTCTTTACACCACGCCGGTTATCTACATTTTCTTCGACAATTTGGCCAAGCGCTTTTCCGCTTATCGCGCGGGTGACAATAGTCCGGAATCAGTTCCGGCAGACTAGCTATGAGCATCTCTTCCCCATTTATCCATCGGCCCGTTGCTACCACGCTTCTCACCATCGCGATAGCGCTGGCCGGTGCCGTCGCTTTTCGTGTGCTGCCGGTTTCTTCGCTGCCGCAGGTGGATTTTCCCACCGTCTCCGTCGCCGCCAGCTTGCCAGGTGCGGCGCCTGAAATTATGGCTTCCTCCGTTGCCACTCCGCTCGAAAGGCAATTTGGCAGAATCGCCGGCGTCACCGAGATGACCTCATCAAGTTTCCTTGGCACGACCAGCATTACCCTCCAATTCGATTTGAATCGGAATATTGACGGTGCCGCACGCGACGTCGAAGCGGCAATCAATGCCGCTCGAAGCTATTTGCCCGCGAACTTGCCCGCGAACCCCACCTACAGGAAAGTCAACCCGGCCGATGCGCCGATCATGATTCTGGGCATGACCTCCAAGGTATACGACCGCGGGCCCATGTACGACGCTGCTTCTACCATCGTGCAGCAGCGCCTTTCTCAGATTGACGGTGTCGGTCAGGTCAGCGTCGGTGGCAGTTCCCTACCTGCGGTTCGCGTGGAATTGAACCCCACTCAACTGAATCATTTCGGCCTGGGTTTGCAGGACGTCAATTCGATGTTGAGCAGTCAGAACGCGAATCTGGCCAAGGGTCAGATCACCAACGGCACCACCACCGCCGACATCGTCGCCAACGACCAGTTAATGAAGGCTGAGTATTACAAGTCTCTCGTCGTCGGTTATCACAACGGCGCGGCCATCAAGCTTTCCGACGTCGCGCAGGTAACCGACTCCGTCGAGAACATCCGTGCCGCCGGTTTCCTCGACGGAAAACCGTGCGTGATCCTGATCGTCTTCCGTCAACCAGGCGCCAATATCATTGACACCGTGGACCGTATCGTTGCCGCGATTCCTTCTCTCGAAGCTTCGGTCCCGGCGGGCATAGATTTCACCATCGTTCTCGACCGCACCCAGACTATTCGTGCCTCCGTGAAAGATGTCGAGCGCACGCTCATGATTTCGATTGTCCTGGTGATTTTGGTCGTTTTTCTTTTCCTCAGAAATGTGCGCGCCACCTTCATTCCCGGCGTCGCCGTGCCCGTCTCGCTGATCGGAACGTTCGGCGCGATGTACCTCTTCGGCTACAGCATTGACAATCTCTCGCTAATGGCGCTCACCGTGGCCACCGGTTTCGTGGTGGACGACGCCATCGTCGTCATCGAAAACGTTTCGCGTTATCTCGAACAAGGGATGAGCCCGATGCAGGCCGCCCTCAAAGGCTCGGCGGAAATCGGTTTCACCGTCCTTTCCATCAGCATCTCGCTGGTCGCCGTATTTATTCCTATTTTGTTGATGGGAGGAATTGTAGGCCGGCTGTTCCGCGAATTCGCTGTCACGCTTTCGGTGGCCATCCTCGTTTCCCTCGCAATTTCGCTGACCACCACGCCGATGATGTGCTCTCGGTTGCTGAAAAATCATGAGGGTGAAACTCATGGGCGTCTCTATCAGCTAAGTGAGAAATTTTTCGAGGGCATGTTGTCATTCTACGAGCGCACTTTGACCTGGGTGCTCGAGCATTCCGCCATCACCCTGACGGTTTTGTTGATCACCATCGCCCTGAATGTGTTGCTTTTCACCATCGTGCCCAAAGGATTCTTTCCGCAGCAGGACAACGGCACGGTCTTTGGGGGCATTCAAGGCGCCCAGGATATTTCTTTTCAGGCCATGCAAGACTTGACTCTTCGTTTCGTTGACAAGATAAAGGCCGATCCCGCCGTGCTGCATGTCGGAGCGTTCACCGGTGGTGGCGGAGCCGTGAACACCGGATTCGTTTATCTCGCGCTAAAGCCTCTCAACGAACGCAAGATCAGCGCCAGCGCTCTGCTCGATCGCTTGCGCCCTCAATTGGTTTCCATTCCCGGCGCCACTGTTTTTCTGCAAGCCGGTCAGGACTTGCGCATCGGCGGCCGCCAAAGTAACGCGCAGTATCAATACACAATTCAAAGCGACAACATCGACGACCTAGTGAAGTGGGGCCCAATTCTGCTCAGCAAAATGAAGACCCAGCACATGCTGACCGACGTCAACTCCGACCAGCAGAATAGCGGCCTGCAGGCCTCCCTGGTCTACGACCGCGACACCGCATCACGCCTCGGCCTTACTCCCCAGACCATTGACAACACGCTCTACGAAGCCTTTGGCCAGGCCCAAGTCTCCACCATGTTCACCGCGTTGAATCAGTATCACGTCGTGATGGAGGTCGCCCCGCAGTTCTGGCAGGATCCCTCGTCACTGGATGACATTTACGTTCGACCCTCGGTCGGCAAGGAAGTCCCGCTCAGCGCCATCACCCACTACGCGCCCAAGACCGCGCCGCTTTCCGTGAACCACCAAAGCCAATTTCCATCAGTCACAATTTCGTTCAACTTGGCGCCGGGCGTGGCCCTCAGTGACGTGGCGGCGACGATTGCCCAAATGGAATCGTCCATGGGTATGCCCTCGTCCATCCACGGAATGTTTTCCGGTACGCTCCAAGCCTTTCAGGCCTCCTTATCCACCGAGCCCTACCTGATCCTTACCGCATTGCTCGCGATTTATATCGTTCTCGGCATTCTCTATGAAAGCTTCATTCATCCCATAACCATCTTGTCCACACTTCCTTCGGCGGGTGTTGGCGCATTTCTCGCGCTGCTGATTTTTCATATCGACCTGAGTGTCATCGCCGTGATCGGTGTCATTTTGCTGATCGGCATCGTCAAGAAAAATGCCATCTTAATGATTGATTTCGCGTTAGCCGCCGAAAGGCTCGAACACAAAACCTCGGAGGAAGCAATTTTTCAGGCCTGCATTCT
>DATNKA010000576.1:0-4431 GCA_035603655.1 Candidatus Acidiferrales bacterium
TCCCGCCTTGTTTTGCGACCAAGCAAGTTTGTCATCGTGGGGGAAGCCAAGGATCTGTGTAATTCCGCAGCCAGCGCATTGCATAGGTTCCTCGCTTCGCTCAGAATGACAAGAGAAGGAACAGTAGAGGGTTAATCATGGCTATCCGTTGGGACAAATTCACGGTAAAAGCGCAAGAAGCCGTCCAGCGAGCCACCAATCTCGCCTCCGAGCACGGCAATCCCGAGTTGATGCCAATTCACTTGCTCGCGGCACTGCTGGAAGACAAAGAGGGCATCGTCCCGCCGGTGCTGGAAAAAATCGGCATCGCGCCGCAGGCCGTTCTTGGCGATTTGTATCGCGAGATTGAGAAGCTTCCCAAGGTCTCTGGAGAAGCCGCCCAGGCTACGCTTTCAAACGCCGCTACCAAATTACTCGAGCAAGCTTTCAAAGAGGCCGCCAACTTCAAGGACGAATACGTCTCCACCGAGCACCTGATGCTGGCCATAACGCACCTCAAGCAGGATGGAGCGCAGCAGATCCTGGCGCATCATGGAGCGACCTACGACGCGATTTTGAAGGCGCTCACCGCGGTCCGCGGTTCGCAGAAGGTGACGGATCAGAATCCTGAAGCCAAGTACCAGGCTCTGGAGCGCTATGCTCGTGACCTTACCGAGCAGGCTCGCCGCGGCAAGCTTGATCCGGTCATAGGTCGCGACGAGGAAATACGACGTGTGATCCAGGTTCTTTCGCGTCGCACGAAAAACAATCCCGTGCTCATTGGCGAGCCGGGCGTTGGCAAAACCGCAATCGTCGAGGGCCTTGCCCAGCGAATCATCTCCGGCGACGTGCCTGAAGTGCTCAAGAACAAGCGCGTGGTAGCGCTCGATCTCGGAGCCATGCTGGCCGGCGCGAAATATCGTGGAGAGTTTGAAGACCGCCTCAAGGCCGTGCTTAAAGAAATCGAAGATTCCTCAGGACAGGTAATCTTATTTATCGACGAATTGCACACTCTCGTCGGCGCCGGAGCAAGCGAGGGCGCAATCGATGCCTCCAACATGCTGAAGCCGGCACTAGCCCGGGGAGAGCTGCGTGCTATCGGCGCCACCACGCTCAATGAGTACCGCAAGTACATCGAGAAAGACGCGGCACTCGAACGACGATTCCAGATTGTTTTCGTCGGGGAGCCCAATGTTGAGGACACAATTGCTATTCTTCGCGGATTGAAAGAGCGCTACGAGGTTCATCACGGGGTGCGTATAAAAGATTCCGCCATCGTCGCCGCCGCGACACTTTCACATCGTTATATCTCCGACCGTTTTCTGCCCGATAAGGCCATCGACCTGGTTGACGAAGCCGCGGCCTCGATCCGCATTCAGATCGATTCCCTTCCCACGGATATCGATCAGCTCGAACGCCGGGCCACCCAACTCGAAATTGAAAAGCAGGCGCTAAAGAACGAAGACGATCCTAACTCGAAAGAGCGCCTGAGCGTCATTCAGAAAGAACTTGCCGGGATTCGCGAGAAATCGAACGCCCTCAAAGCGAATTGGAAAAAAGAAAAGGATCTCATCGCACGATCACGTGAACTGAAAGAAAGAATCGAGAAGCTCAAACTGGAAGAGCAGACGGAAGAGCGCAAAGGCAATTTGCAGCGCGTCGCCGAAATCCGCTATGGCTTGTTGCGCCAAGCTGAGGAAGAGCTAAGTCAACTGACCGCCAAGATTGACGGCAAGGCTGCGGGTGCGCCGCGCATGCTCAAAGAAGAAGTCGACGAGGAAGACATTGCCCGCATCGTTTCCAAGTGGACCGGTATTCCCGTCTCGAAGATGCTGGAGGGCGAGGTCAAGAAATTGGTCACCATGGAAGAGCGCCTGCGTCTGCGTGTGGTCGGACAGGACCAGGCTCTCGAGCGCGTGGCCAATGCCATTCGCCGTTCCCGCGCGGGACTCAGCGATCCCAAGCGGCCTATCGGGTCCTTCATTTTCCTCGGCCCAACCGGGGTTGGCAAAACTGAATTAGCTCGCGCTCTCGCCGAATTTCTATTCGACGATGAGCGCGCCCTGTTGCGCATTGACATGTCCGAATACATGGAGAAGCATTCCGTCGCTCGCCTGATTGGTGCGCCTCCGGGCTACGTAGGCTATGAAGAAGGCGGCCAGCTTACCGAGCAGGTCCGTCGTCGCCCCTATGCGGTTGTGCTCTTCGACGAGATTGAGAAAGGTCATCCCGACGTTTTCAATGTGCTGCTGCAGATCATGGACGATGGGCGTCTTACCGACGGCAAAGGCCGCGTGGTGGACTTCAAGAACACGATCATCATCATGACATCGAATCTCGGCTCCAGCTATCTGCAGGCCGAAAACCTGCGCACGCCGGAAGACTTTGAGAAGGCGAGCGAGCAGGTCATGAATGCGCTGCACGGACACTTCAGGCCAGAGTTCCTGAATCGCGTCGACGACATCATAGTTTTCGGTCCACTGGGGAAAGATCAATTGGTGAAGATCATCGAACTGCGGCTTGAAGATGTCCGTCGCTTGCTCGCCGACCGCAAGATTTCGATTGAGCTAACCGACGCCGCCAAAGAGCTATTGTTTGCCCAAGGCTACGATGCCAACTTCGGTGCGCGTCCGCTGAAGCGGGCGATTCAGAAACTAGTACAGGATCCACTGGCGATGAAGATTCTGGATGGAGAAATTCTGCACGGTGATCACGTCATTGTGGAGGCTGACAAGAAAGCCGGTAAGATGAAATTCGAAGTCAGCAAGCGGGTGAGAGAAAAGGAACCAGTGAAGGCAAAGGTGTAGATTTGCTGCGCGTTGCGTGGAATTCTCAGGGATAATTCTAACTGGGATCTCCTAAGAAGATCCGAGCCAGTTCGCGCAGACTTGAATTAGGTCAGAGTGCCGAACCGTTCTTCCGGCGCGCTTCCTCGATGACCCAGTCGGTCCAGTAGGAAGACGTTCCAGTCGACTTCAGGGGATCTTTGCCGGCCACAGCGTTCACAAAGTTCTCAATCATCGGATAGTGCAGATTGGGGTGGGGCGGAAGATCCTCGCGGCCGCCGGGATAGAAAAGTTCGGGACCGTTCAGCGGAGTTAACTCAATTTCGCCTTCGGTGCCGCGGATGCGGCATTCGTCGCGCTTCACTTTCGAATGCCAGCGAACATCCACCAGGCCGCGCACGCCGTTGGCATAATCGATCATCACGGTCGCGTTGTCTTCGACCGCATAGTGATGCACGGCATTCGATAGGGAGCCAGTGGCCCGCAAGGGTTGGCCGAAGAGGAAATTCAGCACATCGATGCGATGCGACGCGATGTCGTAGAGCGGGCCACCTCCGGCCTTCGCAGGATCGATGAGCCAACTGCGATCACCACTTTTTCCTTGTTTTTCGTCCAACCATCCATGATTGGTGAGTTCGGCGACAACCGGTTTCCCGATGGCACCGGCCTCAATCAGTTGCTTTGCGCGTTGTAGTTTGGGATACATTCGGCGGTAGTAGGCCACGCCAAAAGTGCGTACCGTCTGCTCCGCCGCCTTCACCATCGAGCCTGCTTCGCCCAGGTTCATTGCCATGGGCTTCTCGCACAGCACGTGCATTCCGGCTTTAAGAGATTGGATGGTCTGCGGCGCGTGCAGGAAAACTGGAGTGGCGATGTAAACCGCATGCACGGCGGGATCGGAGAGAGCCTGCTCGAGCCTGGTCCAAACCCGTGTATTGTACGAGGCAGCTTTTGCGGGATCGCGCGTGACCAGGCCGTACAAGCGGCTTCCGGGCTCGGACTCAATCGCGGGAATAACCCGGCGGGTGGCGATATCGCCGATTCCGATCACGACCCAGTTCAGCATAGATAGCGATAGGCAAAATGCAGCACGGGCAGAAAATCAAAGGCCGGCCTCAGGCCGGCCTTCGCCACCAATTTCATCAAATAATTACGGCTTCTTGGGAGCAATTGCATCCTTGGCAGCCTTGGCAACGCGGAATTTCACTACCGTCTTGGCCTTGATCTGGATAGGCTCACCGGTCTGCGGATTACGTCCCACGCGGGCTTTGCGGTGCGCTTTCACCAACCGGCCCAGGCCGGGCACGACAAACACGCCATTCTTTTTTGTTTCTTTCACGGCGACATCAGCGAGTTGCTCCAAAAACAATGCGGAAGTCTTATTGGGAAGCTCAGTCTTCTCGGCCAGATAACGGACGAGTTGGGTCTTGGTTAAACCTGAAGCCATATTTCCTCCTCGGAAAGATTTGAAATTTAATTCCAGTGGGCCTCATGGTATATCAAGGGCCCTGTGGAAAACACCCTTATTCTACGCGGGTTCCGTAGATATAACATGTCAAGAAGGCCATTTTTAGATGCTGTTTTGCAGATGGACATCCCAAAATGGCGCAAACAAGCCCGTAATCGCGGCCGAGCACCAAGGATAAAGCTACCTTCTGAGTCCCGA
>DATNKA010000577.1:0-3786 GCA_035603655.1 Candidatus Acidiferrales bacterium
GCCAACTATCGGCGGCTGCTTGGCGCGGGACGGATGGTGCCCGCGGAACTGGCCCAGATTCCCAGCCCCGGATCGAAGACAGGCGCAAGACAGAAATCCGGGAGGCCTGCGGAAGAAAAAAAGTGACGGGAAATTCCTCGGCGCACCTCGCTCCGCAGCTGCACGGAGCGAAGGCAAAGGGTGATCACGTTTCCTGTCTCGTCTGCATGAAGCGCGCGGTGCATCGAAATCTGAAATTTACAATCTAACGGAACATCAAGAAAATCATGAGCGAAACTCGCAATGTCGTCATTATCGGGTCCGGCTGCGCCGGACACACCGCCGCCCTCTACACCGCTCGCGCCAACCTGAAACCGCTGCTCATTGAAGGTCACGAGCCCGGCGGCCAACTGTCACTTACCACTTTGGTGGAAAATTTTCCCGGTTTTCCCGAAGGAATTATGGGACCACAACTGGTCGAGAATATGCGCAAGCAGGCGGAACGTTTCGGCGCCGAATATCGCATGGCCCATCTCACCAGCGCCGACCTAAGCCAGCGGCCGTTCCTGCTTCATCTCGGCAAGCATCAAGTCCACGCGCAATCCTTGATCATCGCCACCGGCGCTTCGGCGCGGTGGCTGGGATTGCCCAACGAGCACAAGCTCATCGGCCACGGGGTTTCGTCGTGCGCCACCTGTGATGGTTTCTTCTTTTCTGGGAAGGAAATTGTGGTGATCGGCGGCGGCGATTCGGCAATGGAGGAAGCCCTGTTCCTCACTCGCTTTGCTTCCAAGGTCACGCTCATTCATCGGCGCGGAAGCTTCCGTGCTTCCAAAATCATGCTGGATCGTGCGCAGCATAATGACAAGATTCAATTTCTCACCGACACGGTCGTCGAAGATGTTTACGATCCTGCTCTGCACGAAGTCACGGGCCTCAAGCTGCGCAACCTGAAGACAGATAAAGTATCGGACTTTCCCACCAGCGCGATGTTCCTCGGCATAGGTCATGAGCCCAACGCAAAGATGTTCTCCGGCCAACTCGATACCGACACCGACGGCTATCTCAAGACCCACAACTATGTGATGACTCGCGTGCATGGCGTCTTCGCCTGTGGCGATGTGCAGGACCGCCGTTACCGCCAGGCCATCACCGCGGCGGGAACCGGATGCATGGCCGCCATTGAAGTCGAGAAATTTCTGGAGGAGCAGGGTACGTAAGCTACTACTTCTCTCCAATTTCCCGTGACTAGCGGCGAAATCGCCGCGAATTATTTTTCTACTTCTTCTGCGAAGTCGCCCCATGAGTCGTCACCCAGGTGCTTCGCCTCCCGCCTGCCAGATTTATTCCTGCCATATCCGCGGATCAGTAGACAAAAATGTAGAAGGGCGTGTCCACACTGCCGTTCAAGCCCCCTTTGCCATTGGTGTTAATGGTCTGTACCCATACTTGGTTTGCATTTGCTGGTTCTCCCACGTCGAACGTCATGAAGGCGCCAACGGCAGTGGCGCCGGCATTAACAGACTGGACGGTTGCCCGCGCAGTAAGCTGTATAAAGCGATCGCTGACCTGAAAACCAAAGTCGACAAGGTTGGCGCCTTGGGCATGGTCGAGAAGAGTGATGCCGCAAGGTGGAGTGGTTACGGCTGCTCCGGTGGCTTGTGAGTTATAGCAACTGGTGATCGCGATCCCGCCCGGGACAAACGGATCGACGTATGCCATGACTTTGACCCAACCGCCCGCGCCGCGAGCTTGCCAGGCATTGTTATCAGCGGCGATGCCAAAGCCGGAATCGCCAGCCTGCCCGCGAACGTCCAGCTTGGCGTTGGGGGCAACGGTACCGATGCCTATAGTTCCGCTCGAACCAATGATCATTGGCGTTACCGTATTGCTTTTGGTGCGGAAGTAAATGTTTCCAGTGGGGGCGGCAACGTAAGTGTCGCTACCGTCGCCAACCATTGAGTAATTGCCGCAGCTGGAAAGAGGTGTGTTCTGAAAGCCGATGCCAGCAAAATTGGCACCACAACCGGGATCACCAATCAAGGTGTCGCGGGCATTGCCTTGGACGTCCAGGTTGGCCGCGGCAAGTTTGGTTTTAAACTCCGGTCCCACGCCGACGGGCCCCTGGGAGACCATGCCGGACGATCCGAGGCTGGCCAGATCGCCATAGAGTACAGGCGTGCTCACGAAGTTCGAAGCCACCAGATTCTTGACATTGACGGTGTCCGTCGTGTCTACGGTCAGCACGTCGGTGCCGGTATTGACGTCGCGGATGTTCAACTTTCCAACACCCTGGCTGGAGGAATTGCCGGTGGCGAGAATTTCCCACTGTTTACCGCCGCTGCCGGTGGTCTTGAAATCAAGGCCTGCGCCAACTCCGGAAACAGGTCCCTCGACCACCTCAGCGAGCTGCGCCGGCGAGAACACCGTCACCGCAAACGTGCTGCTCGAGGTTCCGCTCAGAAATGTGGTGCCTGAAACATCCAGCGTCGCAGTGGGCGCGGTCGTGCCGATTCCGACGTTGCCTGCTGTGCTCTGGAAGATCTTGGAGTTTCCGAGATTGCTGGCGCTGGTCCACTTGGGAATGAAATTTGCGGAACCCGTCCCGGTCAAGGTACTGGCGAGATTGATATTCCCGCTGTTGCTGGCCGGGCTTGAGGAATTTTTGCTCGACGAAGTTGAAGCGGAACCCGCGCCGCTGCCCGGTAGATTTGCCGGCATGAACGCTGACGCGGGTTTGCCACCGAGAGTCTCAGCATCTCCAGCTTTAAATGCATAGGGCACGCTGACCAACAAGACGCGCGCCTGCTCTTCCTGCCCTTCTGGCTGGATGCCCAACCATTGTGCCTGTTCGGAGACAAATAGATCTGTCTCCAAGCCGTCGGGCTTGGTCGACCCGAGCATTACCGTGTAACGCCCACTCTTGTCCGGCTGGATGTTTTGCGTCTCCAGCCACAGGGGCGCGCCACCGCTTTGCTGGGAGTACAGCGCGAAAGTCACACCGGTGATCGTAGTGAGCGGATTGCCGTTGATATCTTTCAGCGTTCCACTGAACTTCACCAGGCGGGGAAGCTGAGCGGCTGCGATTGTCACCGAACCGGTCGCAGGACTGGCACTCTGTTGTGAAAAAACTGAGGTCGAGCAGACGCACCCAAGGACTGCTCCCCATATCGCCCATCTCAAATTAGCTTTCATAGCAAATCTCCTAAGTGTGATTTCGATCTCCGTTGCGATCCCCCCATGCTGGCCGCCCAAGCTTTCGACGGGGGCCAGATTGCCGTAACCCAGCCAGATGGGCAATGGCGTGTGCCTGACGATTCGCTGATTTCTTCGTGACCTCGTAAGTTACTGAATAAATGGCGGTTGTCGCTGCTGATTGGGATCTTCCTGTTGGGCCAGCCTCGCCTGAAAGGCGTGAAATTCGCGCGTGCTTGTCACGCCGAGGCCGGCGATCTCCCCCCGGGAATTGATGGAGCAGGCGGACACCTACATCATTGTTGGATTTCATGTTGTCTTCCCTTTACCGGCGCCTTGGAACGTCTGGCTGGGCGCTTTCATTTGCTGTCATATAGGTAGGCGCAGACGGCGGGGCAGAACTATCACGCAGGGATGACTCTTTTTTTAAAAAACCGTGCTAAGCTGCTAAAAATTACCGGGTCACTGGGGACGGGCTCTGACCGGAATCGCTGGAGCAGGCTATCGGCCGGGCCTTACTCCCTGAAATCCGCGCCGGATACTTAGCAGTCGCTCACTCTGGATGGTAACGGGCAATGTGTTTGTGCTCATGGCGTCGTCGTTGCTGAATTG